>JBAIYF010000294.1:0-5123 GCA_037916115.1 Anaerolineales bacterium | reverse complement strand
GTCTTTCTTTGTCTTCCCAGTATTCAATACCGCCGATCATCTCTTTGACCCGAAAACCGAGGGCGCTTAGCTTGGCAGCGGCTTTGGTGGCGCCGTTACAGCCGGGACCCCAGCAATACACGACCAGCAGCTTATCTTTGTCCAGTTTGGAGGTTGTCTCCGTGTTGATGTTTATCTGGGGCAGGTTGATCGCGCCCTGGGCATGGCTTTTGGCGTAATCTGCCGGGTTGCGTACATCGATCAGAATAAAATCTGCCATCTCATTTTTCATGTCCGCATACACGTCCGCTGGGTCGGTCTCATATGTCAGCTTGGCGGAAAAGAAGGCGTTGGCGATCTGTGGGTCTGCTGCTGGTGTGGCAGTGACTCTTGGTTTGGGTTTGATTGTTACCATTTTTTCTCCTTGAATTTGAATGCCCCAAGTGTATGGAAAAGATGCCTTTTTGTGAATTTGAGGTTATCGAACACAGCGTTCGGTGAAGCAAAACGCTGTGCATGAGGGAATCATGTATACTGCGGGCATGGAACTAAATCACTTAAAAACATTTGTTATTGTGGCTGAAGAGAGAAATCTGACGCGCGCCGCCGACCGTTTGTATATGACGCCTCCTTCGGTCAGCGCGCACATCAAGGCTTTGGAAGATGAACTGGGCGTGACTCTTTTCATCCGCAAGCCGCAGGGTATGGAAATTACCGAGCATGGCGAGATCCTGCGCGTCAAAGCGGAAAAGATATTGAACTCCACGCGTGAGATGGTCAATTTATCGAAAAAGCTGCAGGCATCTCTTACGGGTACAACCCGCATTGGGTTGAGCGCCACGTCCGTTTATCAACGCGCGGCAAGGCTCATCAGTCAGATGCAGAAAGAACACCCTGATATCGAGTTGACCTTTATGTCCTCCTGTACTCACAAGGTCATTCAGGGCTTGAAGAATCACTCCATGGATGCCGGGTATATGTTCGGTCCCATCGAAGATGAAACGATCACCGGGTATGAATTGGACAATGCCGACCTTGTGATCGCCGCTCCAGTGGCATGGAAGGATAAGGTTGCTGAAGCAGGCTGGAAGGAGATCGCGGCGCTGCCCTGGATCGGGTCATCGTATTATTGTCCGTTTCAAACGGCTGCCGAGAAGATCCTTAAGAAAAGAAAACTCGCCATGAATCATGTGGTTTGGATGGATGATGAGTTCAACAAATCTGCACTGGTTGAGGCGGGAGTCGGTTTGGCAATGCTCGAAAAAAGCGAAGCGGAGCAGGCTGCTTTGAGCGGAAAATTGTTCATCTGGAAGTCTGAGCCGATCAAATGCAAACTCTCGTGGGTCCACTTAAGAAACCGCAGTGATGACCCTCTGATCTCTGCCCTGACTGACGAGGTTTTGAATATTTGGGGACGAGCATGACATCCTATTTGATTCGAAAAGCAGAGCCGGGTGATCTGCCAGAGCTTGTCCAGTTGTGTGCGGAGCATGCCGAATATGAGCAGGCTGATTATTCTCCGCTTGGAAAAGTAGAAAAGCTGAGCGAACACTTTTTTGGATTGAGCCCATCTGCGTTTTGTCTTGTTGTAGAAGTGGATAAAACCCTGGCAGGCTATGCAACCTATTCCAGGGAGTTCTCCACATGGGATGCGGGCTTTTACATCCACATGGATTGTCTTTATCTGCGCCCGTCATATCGTGGACATGGACTTGGCGAGAAACTTATTCGGCAGATTTGTGAAGAAGCCCGTGGGCTTGGCTGTGATCTTATTCAATGGCAGACGCCAACATTCAACACACGCGCTATTAAGTTTTATGAACGCATTGGGGCAAAGCAGAAGGAAAAAGTTCGTTTCTATCTAAGTGCTGCGCGATAGCCCCGCCCAGGTGATACCTTAATCGTTACACCTTTGTATTTTTCACAAGATAATATTCCCCGCGTTCAAAGCCGCGATCCAGATAATATTGGCGCGTGCCCACCGCCGAAATGACGGCGAGTTTGTGAAAGCCTTTTTCTTTGGCAACCTTTTCTGCTTCTTCCAGCAGACGAGTGCCCAAACCCACATGCTGTGCCGCGCCGGATTTTTCCGCGCCAACAGGCAGGGACTGTCCATACACATGCACTTCGCGAATGAGCGCCGCACCAGACAGGTCGGCGATGCCTGTGGCGGGAGATTCGCTGGAAGGAAGCGAGAGGCGGATGAAGCCTGCCAACCCGTCTTCGTGCGTGTCGAAGGAGATGAAGTGTTCTTCGGCTTTCCCGGCGGGATAGACATGGTCGTGCAATTGCAGAGAATTCAACTCCACCGGCTTGCCTTTCACTTCACGGCAGCGGATGCAGCGGCATTGCTGTCCGCGGCGTTTGAGTTCATCATATACATCCTGCCGCAAACTGGTGCGGCGGTTGCCTTCCACCACATTAGTAGAAGGAATATCGCGAATGACGCGGTTCACACGGCAATAACGCGGGATGGTCGGTTTGATATCGGCGATGAGGTGGATCAGATCTTCAGTGGTATACGGCTGGAACTCGCCGCGCTGCCAGTATTCATATAACTCGGCATTGGCGAGTAATTGATTGGGGTAGATCTTGATCTCATCGGGGCAGAAGTCCTGCCACATGCGGGCGAAGTCTTCGCGGTCACTTTGCGGGGTGGCTCCCAAAAGATTCGGCATCCAATGCAGCACGATCTTGAAGCCAGCCGCACGTAACAGCGCCGTGGCTTGACGGGTACACTCCACATCGTGTCCGCGTTTGTTGATTTCCAAAATGTGGTCATCGAAACTTTGCGCGCCCATCTGTACCTTGGTCACACCGAGGTGGCGCAGCCATTGAATCTCATTGGGATTGATCTCATCGGGGCGGGTTTCGATCACCAAGCCCACATTGCGGTGCGGCGCGTTTTCATTGACCTTTTGTAAATTCGCCAGATTAAGGTTGAACGGTGCAGTAGGCGTGGGTTCGTGCGCGGGGACATCCTGCGTACCGTTCATGGCATCAAAACAACGCGCGATGAACCATTCCTGATAATCGCGCCGGTACGAAGACCACGTGCCGCCCAGAATCAGCAGCTCGATCTTATCGGTCGGGTGACCGAGATTCTTCAACGCGCGGATGCGGTTCGTCACCTGCTCGTACGGGTCAAATTTATGTTCGAGCGCGCGCATCGCGCCGGGTTCGTCGGGCAGGTAGCTCTTGGGCATGCGCACATCGGTCGGGCAGAAGATGCACTTACCCGGGCAGGGGTAGGGCTTGGTCAACACCGTCACCGTGGTTACGCCGGAGAGGGTGCGCATCGGTTTCATGCGGATGCGCTCCAGCAGGGCGTTATCCGCCTGCATTGCGCCCGAATCCACCAGTTCTTTGTAGGCGGCAACCAGTGCGGCTTTGTTCAAATACCCGCCGCCCTCCAGCGGGTGACGGCGGATCAGCGTCATCACATCTTCGCCTGCGCGAATCCGCTCCAGCAGGGCATGCGCCAACTCCATTTTTTGCGGGGTCAGCGCGTTGATCTTCTTCCAGCGTTGTCGTTTCTCGGTAAATTCCATAAAAGTATGGCGCGATTATACCGTCAGTTATATGATGCCCACGGTCGCAAATTGCGCTTCCCTTCTCAAAAAAGCGTAATTTGTGACCGCGCTGGGTATAATCGCGCCATGGATTTGGGAATTGCACAAAAACTCATTGAATTAAATCACCAGTTTTATGATCAGTTCGGCGACTCGTTTTCCGCAACGCGCCAGCGTTTACAGCCCGGTGTGAGGAAAATTCTTGAGGCGCTCAAACCGGAAGAAACCGTTCTGGATCTGGGTTGCGGGAATGGGCATTTTCTGCGCGCTCTTCAGACGCAGGGACACAAGGCGGCGCTTCTCGGCGTGGACTTCAGCCTGCCTCTGCTTCGAGAAGCTGAATCTATGCTCGGGATGGATTTTTGGGAAGCCGACCTGACGCGTATGTCGCCGGATGGTTATCAGTGGAAGGTCGAAAGCGGCAAGTGGGATGTGGTGACCATGTTCGCCGCCCTGCATCACATTCCTTCGGTGGAATATCGCTTGAATATTTTGCGCACGGTCCGTCAACTTTTGAAGCCGGGGGGAAGGTTTTATATTTCGAACTGGCAGTTTTTGAACAGCGAGAAGTTGAAGGCGCGTATTCAGCCGTGGAGCCGGGTTGGGCTTTCAGACTCCGATGTGGATGAAGGGGATTATCTGCTTGATTGGCGCAGCGGCGGCGAAGGGCTGCGGTATGCGCATCAATTTTCAGCGGAGGAATTGCTTGGGTTGGCTGGGCAGGTTCAAATGAAGGTGGAGGCGGGCTTTTTATCCGATGGGGAGAATGGCAGGCTGGGGTTGTATCAGATTTGGCAGCGCCCTTAAGTTATCCATTTACGATCACTTTGTCGCGCCCTGACCGCTTTGCCTGGTAGAGTGCGGCATCGGCGCGTTCTATCAGGATGTCGAGAGTATCTTCTCGATTCGCTTCCGTCACACCAATGCTGGATGTGATGTGAATTTCTCCTGCGTCGGTTTTGAATGACTGGTTTTTGATGGTGTACCGCAGACGTTCGGCAATGATGCGGGCGCTTTCGAGTGTGGTTTCTGTGAGGAGGATCACGAATTCCTCGCCGCCGTATCGAATGACGAGGTCTGTGGCGCGCGAGTTCTTTGTGCAGAGTTTTGCGATCTGTTGTAGTATCTGGTCGCCTGCGGCATGACCGTGTGTGTCGTTGATCTGTTTGAAGTGGTCGATATCGAAGATCATGGCGCTAAAGGGTCGGTTGATGCGGCGTGAGCGCTGGAATTCGAACTCGCCGATCTGGTACATGCCGCGGCGGTTGTACACCCCGGTCAGCGCGTCGGTGAGCGCCAGGTTTTGGGTTTCTTGAAAGAGGCGGACGTTTTCGAGTGCCACTGCAACCTGGTTTGAAAATTCTGCGGCGGTTTTGAGGTCGGCATCGGTGAATTTTTCCGGTGTGGTTCTGTCTATGGCGAGCAGCCCGATGGTTTTATTTTGTGCGATCAGCGGTACGCCCAGCCAGGAGCGGATGTGATCGTTCGGCGGTTGTTTGAATGCCTTGTAGATCTGCCAGGGTTCGGGGATGGTGAGAGGTTTGCCGCTGCGGATCACTTCACTGTTGGGGT
>JBAIYF010000293.1:0-4052 GCA_037916115.1 Anaerolineales bacterium | reverse complement strand
ACAGGTCAAACAATCCATCGTCCGGTTCAGACTCCGGCGCCATTTGGAAGCCGCCCCCCATACGCCTGCCGTTCATGACGGAGATCATCAACGAACGCTGGCGGATGGTTTCCGAGTCGTCGAGAATGATTTCAACATCTGCAGGGTTGTAATACAGGAAGACGGTTTTGATCACGCCAATAAGATACGCCAACAGTCCGCGTGTCCAGCGCACTTTGATCGCTTCATTCCCTACTGCGGCATCGAAACCAACTCCAATGCCATTGCCAAAATAGCGCCCATCGGGATAATCCCCACCCTTTACCAAACCGATATCCACCCGCCTGCGTTTTCCCACTTTGAGAGAGTTCAAACTGTCATTCAGGTTGGTGGGAATTCCAGTACCGCCTGCAAAGTCATTGCCGGTACCAATACTTAAAACTGCAAAAGCGGTCTTATCAAAACCGACTTTGCGCGCGCGCATCAGCCCGTTGAGTGCCTCATTCACAGTCCCATCGCCGCTGGCACAGACCACCACATCATAACCCGCTGTGGCAGCGTGTTCGGCAAGTTCTGCCGCATGCCAAACCCTTGTGGTACGTTCCAGGGTGAAATTGAACCCGTTCTCTTTCAAAAAGCCTTCGATTCGCGGTATGGATCTTTCCCCAAGTCCGCGCCCAGAGGTGGGGTTAACGATCACAAAATATTTCATGCCGGCTCCCATAACAAAGTGCTGCGAGTTTATCACATGGATGGTTTATATTTCAAGTAATCTTCAGGTGTATCCAGATCTTGTAGAATGGTAGGGGTGTTCAATTCCACATACTCGATCTCGCTTGCCTGTGAGTTGAGAAAATCTCGCAGTGTTTGTTCGGTCCCCAGCCCCTGAAGCTTGCTCCACATTTTGCGCGCCGCCAGCCACGGATGCCCCCTGCGCATCTTATAACTTGGAACGACAAGCCCTGCCTCATTTTTGAGGAATGCTTCGCATACGCTCCGCACGCTTCCTTCCTCGACCTGGGGCTGGTCGCCCAAACAAATCAGCACTGCATCCGCCGACGATTTGACCGTTTTCAGCCCAGCCTGCAGAGATGCGAGCATTTCACCATTTTCATTCAAGACGACTTGCAGATTATGGTCGCTGATCTTGCTTGCAACGTCTGAACTTGTGACCAATACAATATCGTCAATATCAGCCGCTTTTAATGTGAAAATGACCCTCCCAAGGACGGTTGTATCTCCCCAAGGCATGAGCAGTTTTTGCCTGCCCATACGAATGGACTTGCCAGCACCAAGAATAACAGCAGAAATTCGGTTCATTGAAATTTTTTCAGGCGTTCATAATCTTCGGGTTTGTCCACGTCAAGTAATAAGATGTCATCATGCCAAGGTAGATAGGAGACCCTGTATTTGTCGAAGATTCCGCGTCCGCCTGTATCTCCCTGCAGTTGCATCAGGTTGGGAAATGTGCTGCGGTCGAACAATACCGGGTTGGCACGGCGTTCGCCCAATACCAGCGGCGCGAGTATGGAATAACCTTCGCTTGCATGTGCCTCAACCAATGCGCGGATGACTTCCACTGGAATTTGCGGCTGGTCGGCAAGTAAAAAGACGGCTGCACCTGTATTGCTGGGCAAGGCTGCAAGACCTGTTTTGATGGAACTGCTTTGTCCCTGCTCGTAGGCTTCATTATGGGCAAGTATAACGGGCAGGTCTTTTAGTTGAGATGCGACTTCGGTGTGATGAAAGCCTGTGACGACCACTACAGGCTCAAGTCCCGAACGAAGCGCAGTTTCCGTCACATGCCGAATGAAAGGTTTTCCCTTCCAGTCTAGCAATTGTTTGACTTGCCCATATCGGCTGGATGAGCCTGCGGCAAGAATGATGCCCGCTGTTCGTTCTGAACGATATATATATTCTTTCTGTAATGAACCGATCAGGACGGCATCGTATTCAATGAGCAGGTCTTTGATTATGCTGCCTGCTGCGGCTTGGAGTTCTGGTGAGTCGGCTTGGTTCAATAAGGTGATGCGTCTGGCATTTGGCGGTATATTTTTCAAACCACCTTGTGGATGGATGAGATAATTGGCAATGTGTTGTGGCGTGATGGGATTGCCATAAGATAGCCCTGTAACGCTCGAAAACATCTCAGCACGGTGGACGTGTTCTTCATCCAATGCTTGATGCAGTCCTGATAACCCAGCAACACAAATCACAAGGTCTGTAAATTCGGGAATGGGCGGCTCATGCTCGGCATGTGCTTTAAGCGGTTTTTGACGCGAGCCATCCGCTTCAATGAGGAGAGGAGACGAGGTCTTTTTTGATTTTTCGTGTAGCCAGTAGAGGATATCTGGAGTTACAGGTAGAGTTCTATTATCTTTGATCTCCCCTGTAATTAGAACAATCCCAGTTTCTGGTAGTTGGATTTTCTGTGGATCCTGTGCAATGATGTGATGGTTCGCAAGGCGGGTCTGCCATTCTCCCATGTGGGTGGTGGCAGTGACCAACACCAGTTTTTCCTTGAACTGTCGCGCTAGTTGAAAGAGTGCCGTAGTTTTGCCGCCGGAGCCCACGAAACAGATGCTTGGGGCGGTGGGGGATGTTTCGAGACGAAGTGAATGGATTAACAACATGGTATCTGTTCTAAGGTGTATAGTGTTGTAATTTTATGATAAAACCATAATTAAGGGGTGTATTACAGACGATATAGGTCGTATAATGATAGTACAGTTTTGGGAGTGTCCATGAATAAACCTGTTGCTTTAATTGTTGAAGATGACCGCGATATCGTGGCTTTGTTTCGCCATGTGCTGGATGTTGCCGGTTACCATACAGAGATCGTATTGGATGGCAAGGATGCCATGGACCGTCTCGCTGTAATGCGTCCTCACATCGTATTGCTTGATCTGCAATTGCCGCATGTCTCTGGTATAGATATTCTAAAGTATATGCGAGATGATGAGCGGCTTATGCGTGTGCCGGTGGTGGTGATTACCGCTTATGCGCCGCTTTCTGAGAGTCTTCCTGTAGAGCCGGATTTGCTGTTGTTAAAACCGGTGGATATTGCTCAATTAAGCAATTTGGTTCAAAGGCTTCAAGCCACACAGGGCGCTCTGGATGAACCTACCCATGATCTTGTAACCGGGCTTTATACCCTCCCATTTTTCAGTATCCGTATGACTTTCTCTCTGGAGCGCATTAAGCAAAGTTCGTTCCGCCGCTTTGGGGTTCTTTTTGCCGATGTCCCCGAACTGGATGCCTTGCGAGATAAATTGGACGAAGGCGAGATGCGTAATTTCTTAAGACGGCTTGCTGACCAATTCCGCCTGACGTTGCGTCCAACAGATACAATGGCGTGGTCGCTGGACCATCAGATGTTTTTGACTCTAATTGAAGATATCACGACCCCAGAGGCGCCCTTGAAAATTGCCGGACGCGTCCGTGATTCAATGAAGCGTTTTTTGGATTCAAACGACCACGGGTTGGGGTTACGTGCAAATCTTGGTGTGCTATTGTGCGACTCGGAATATTTGGGCAATGAGATGATTTTGAAAGATATTCAACTGGCACGTGAGAAATTGAAATCAGGTTTATATACTAATCCGACAATATTTGATCGTGAAATGTTAGACCAATATCGATAAGAACAATATACTTCTAAAAATAATCCCCGTTTGAACGGGGATTATTTTTATTCATAAGGTCCAAAAGTTCCTTTTGGCAATCCGGGGGGGCGAATCCATGAAAGCCAACCGGTTTTGTTGGCAGGGGTTGCCGGTGCGGGTTTTTCGTACATTACGAGGGTTAGGCTGATCGCCAGCCCTAATGCTCCCAGCCACTGGAGGAATGAAAAGCGTTCCCCAAGAAGGATGCTGCTGAAAAAAATCGCAATGAGCAGTTCGGCAAGTCCTAGCAGGGCGGTTTGCATTCCGCCAATTTTTTTTACGCCAAGGAACAAAGCCACACGCGAGAAGATGGTTACTGAAGTAAGCCCTATGATGGGGAGCCAGGGTTTTTCTCCAACCGGCCATGCCCTGTCAAAGATGAGGTATGCAGGGATGACGATCGCGCTC
>JBAIYF010000292.1:0-2823 GCA_037916115.1 Anaerolineales bacterium | reverse complement strand
CTTCAACTACTGTTATCACGGCTCGGTCGATGAAACCTTCATCACGCTCGACGAAGAAGGCACGCCCGTCTCACGCCCCAACAACATGGGTCCGCAGATCGACCCGCGTGAGACCAGCAAAGTGATCGAGTTCAACGACATCGCCGCGCTCGAAACCGCGCTCTCCGCCCGCGATGTTGCCGCCGTCCTCGCCGAACCCGCCATGACCAACATCGGCATCATCCACCCCGACCCCGGCTACCACGAAGCCCTGCGCGCGATCACCCGCAAGTATGGAACCTATCTCATTATTGACGAGACTCACACCATCTGTGCCGGACCCGGCGGATATACCGCCTCTTTCGGTCTTCAGCCTGATTTCTTGACACTGGGCAAACCCCTCGCTGGAGGCGTTCCCGCTGCGATCTACGGCTTCACTGAAGAAGTGAGCCAAGTCTTCGCCGCCAAACTCGCCGTGGACGATGCCGACGTGGGGGGCATCGGTGGCACATTGGCAGGCAACGCCTTGTCCATTGCGGCAATGAAAGCTACGCTCGAGCATGTGCTCACGGACGAGTTCTATGCCAAGGCGACGGCGTTGCAGGAACAATTCACAGCGGGAGTGGAAGGCGTGATCGCAGAATTCAACCTTCCGTGGATCGTGAAGCGTTTGGGCAATCGGTCCGAATATTGGTTCCGCCCCAAACCTCCCAAAAATGGCGGGGAAGCCCACGCAGCGGTAGATCCTGAATTGGATCGCTATATGCATCTGTATGCGCTCAATCGCGGCATCTTGATGACACCCTTCCATAACATGGCGCTTATCTCACCTGAAACCACACAAGCGGACGTGGATTATCACACCAAGGTCTTCCGCGAAGCAGTGCAGAGTTTGTTTGGAGAATAATAATGACTGAATACAAATCCCAAATTTGGCGTATCAACACCCGCACGCAGTCTTTGAAGCGTGAACAAGTCCCTGAAACCTGGCAGCGACTCGGTGGGCGAGGACTCATCGCACGCATCATGGTCGATGAAGTGGATGCAAAATGTGACCCGCTTGGACCCGGCAACAAGCTGATCTTCACGCCCGGTCTGCTGGTGGGGCATATCTTATCGTCCACAGACCGCATCTCGGTGGGCGGGAAGTCGCCGCTGACGGGCGGTATCAAAGAAGCCAATGCGGGCGGGCGCACGGGCTACCACATGGCGTTCATGGGCATCCACGCGCTCATTATCGAGGATATGCCTGAAAAGGAAGGTTATTGGATTTTGCATCTTTCGCTGAAAGATGGCGGCTCTGCAAAATGGGAACGCGCCGATGAACTCGTGGGCTTGGGTGTGTACGAAACTGCTCCGAAACTGCTCGAAAAATACGGCGATAAAGTTGCCATATCGTTGATTGGTCCTGGTGGCGAGATGCGCATGAAATCGGCGGGAATTCAGAATATCGACAAGGATAAGATTCCTGCTCGCATTGCGGCTCGCGGCGGACTTGGGGCTGTGATGGGCTCGAAAGGACTGAAAGCGATTGTCTTTGACCATACCGGCGGGCAAAAACCGCACATTGTGGATGCAGAGGCTTTCAAAGTTGCACAAAAAGACTACACTCAGGCGGTGATGAACCACCCGCAGTCGATCACCTATCGTGATTATGGCACAGCAGCTATGGCGCAGATGACTCAGCGCTTCGCAGCCATTCCCGCACATAATTTCTCGCGCGGCACTTTCGATAACGTAGACGCCATCAGCGGTGAGCAGTTGCGTGAATTCACCCTCACCCGCGGCAAGCCGTCGGATGCATCTCATGCGTGTATGGCGGGCTGTACCATCAAATGCTCGAATGTCTTCGGCGGGGAAGATGGCAAGATCATCGTCTCACCGTTGGAATACGAGACCATCGGTTTGATGGGTACGAATCTCGACATTGACTCGCTCGACGCCATCGGACGCATGAACTGGCATGTCAACGATCTTGGCTTGGATACGATCGAAGTCGGTGGAGCTTTGGGTGTGGCGGCAGAAGCCGGGCTGATGCGCTGGGGCAGCGAAGAAGATGCTCAGAAATTAATTGATGAAATCCGTGCTGGTACAGAATTGGGAAGAATCCTTGGCGACGGGGCGGTAACGGTCGGCAAAAAATATGGCATAGAACGTGTGCCTGCAGTGAAGGGACAAGCCATGTCCGCTTATGAGCCGCGCTCGATCAAAGGCACGGGCGTGACCTACGCCACCACGCCGCAAGGCGCAGACCATACCTGTGGGCTGACCATTCGCGCGCAGGTCAATCACCTCGACCCGACCCAGCAAAAAGATGCTTCGCTCAATGCTCAATTGAACATGGCTGGCTACGACACCATCGGTGCGTGTATCTTTGCGGGCTTCGGTTACGCCGCAACACCCGACGGCGTGGTGAAACGTTTGCTCAAGGCGCGCTACGGTTGGGACGATGTGCCTGATAACATCTTGCAAGCCCTTGGCAAAGAGACCATCAAACTTGAGCGCGAGTTCAACAAACGGGCAGGCTTTACCAAAGAAGATGACCGCCTTCCCAAGTGGATGATGGAAGAAGCCCTGCCTGAAAATGGTTCGGTCTTTGATGTAAGCGAGGATGTGCTGGACCACATCTTTGACGGGATTGAATAAATAAAAAACTCCCGAAGTCTTCAAGACTTTGGGAGTTTGCTTTTAGGCATTTTGTTTCAACCGATACTTCATCAACATCCAACCAACCAAGCCGAACAGTAACGATACAAGCAAACCTTCATTGGTGGGAGTAAATACAGGCGCTAGCAGACCCTTAACTTCGATAAATCCGTTTATCAGCAGAGGCATGCTCACGGC
>JBAIYF010000291.1:0-5951 GCA_037916115.1 Anaerolineales bacterium | reverse complement strand
CGAGAAGGGTGGTCAGTGACCACGAATCTGCATTGGAGAAGATGGATAGGAATGTCAACTCGAGACTGCTGGCGGAAGTCCTTTTGATGGACTTGCCAGGAATGTAAACAAAAAATGCGGAGAATTTCAAGTTCTCCGCATTTTTTGTTTACATTCCTGGCAAGTCCATCAAAAGGACTTCCGCCAGCAGCCTCGAGTTGACATTCCTATCCATCTTCTCCAATGCAGATTCGTGGTCACTGACCACCCTTCTCGCTGCGGAAAGGTCCAGCCGCCCGGCAAGAAATTCAATTTCCATGTTGCGGTCTACATTTATGAGCGGTGTTTCAGCGCCTGCCACACGTAGAAGCACATCACGCCAATAAGACAACCATACCAAAATCGTCTGGCGCATGACATCCTTATCCTTGGCGAGTCTTTCAGCGTAGGAGAATTTCTCCACTTTGGAGGCAGGCAGTAACGTCTGTAGATCGTTGAGGCGTTCTTCGCGTTTTTCCAGCAAAGCAGGATCATCCATCAAACTGCGAGCAAAACCCGGGCGGCCGCCGGAGATGTGCGCAAGCAAGCGGGCGCGGTCTTCATCCAGCCCACGGGATAACAAATCAGAAACAACCGCCTCAAGCGGAAGTGCGCGCAGGCGCAGAATTTCGCAACGGGAAATGATGGTCGGCAGAAGTTGTTCGGGAGTGTCGGCGGTCAGGAGCAAAACAGCATGAGCGGGGGCTTCCTCCAACGTTTTGAGCAAGGCATTGGAGGCACTATCATTTGCTTCATGAAAGCGCAGGAACATCGCCACCCGATATTGCGATTGATAGGGTTTTAGGTTCAACGTCCGTTGTATTTCGCGGATCTGATCTACTTTAAGCGTACCACCTTCTTTTGCTTCTCCATCCTCATTGACGGCTTGAATAATCGCCAGATCAGGGTGCTGCATAGCCTCAGTCTGTTTACAAGTGCGGCAGGTAAAACACGGCTCACCCGGTGCGACAGGTCTCTCGCAATTCAAAGCTTGAGCAAAGCGGATCGCCAGCGTCCGTCGCCCAATACCGGGGGGACCTGCAAATAGATAGGCGTGGCGGGTTTCTCCGCGCGCCACATGACGGCGAAGCATATCCACCGCCCATTCATGTCCGAGTAAGTTCCAGTTATCAGTCATTGTTGCAAGTATCAGGTGTCAAGTATAAGGTGTCAAGAGCCGGTATCAAAAATCAGTGACAGGGAGGTTGTTAATGATTCCGAGTTCCCAATCCCAGTCTACTAATCCCGCGTCACTCTTTGCCCGACCTCAGCTTTACAAACGAATCATATCGTTCGGGGTGGATCTTTCCATCTTTCAATGCAGCAAGCACCGCGCAGCCCGGCTCGTGTTGATGAGTGCAATCGCTGAATTGACAATGTTCCACCAATCCGCGCAGTTCGGGGAAGTACGCATCGATCTCCTCCGGTTCTGTATCCCACAACCCAAGCGACTTCCACCCTGGGGTATCCGCGACATAACCGCCGCCTTCAAAGGCAAACATCTGACGTACCACTGTGGTGTGACGTCCCTTGTTCATGGCAGAACTGATCTCGTTGACAGCAAGCCCCAACCCCGGCTGTAACGCATTAAGCAGGCTGGACTTCCCCACTCCACTGGGTCCGGCAAATGCGCTGATCTTTCCATGCAACTGGGCGCGGAGTTCTTCAAGCCCGATCTTATTGACGGTTGAGGTGTAGATAACGTGATAGCCGACATTCTCGTACATGCCGAAAATATGGCGCGGATCTTCTACAATATCGGTCTTGTTCGCGACAATCACAACAGGGATTCTCTGCTTTTCAGCAATGACGAGGAAACGATCCAGCATTTTCAGGCGCGGCGCAGGATGGGCACAGGCAAAGACGAAGACAGCCTGATCCAGGTTGGCTAAAAGCACCTGTTGGTAGACCCCGCCCGGGCGAGGGTCGAGCCGGACAATGGCTTGTTTGCGCTCATGGACGAATTCAACAACGCCCGAACCATCATCCAGAATCGTGATATCCACTTTATCCCCCAATGCGGCGAGATCGCCTTTGGCTCTACCCTGTTTTAGTTTTCCGCGCAGTTGGCAAACAATAATGCCCTCCCCGGTTTCCACCCAAAAGAAACCAGATTGGGCTTTGACGATCAGACCTTGCACATTTTCTCTCATATAAGATATGGAAGGTGACAGTCACCTTCACAGTGACTGTCACCTTATGCCCTAGGGGGAGGGAACCACGCCGCCGCCCGCCGGGGTCGGTGTGTTGGGCGGGTACCCGATCTGACCAAAGTTGTAATATTGGCGCTGCGGGCTGCCATAGTAATAGGTTTCGACCATGGCGCGGAAGATAGGTACGCCGTAATCTGAACCCTGACCGATGTTCTCTGCAATTGCCACAATGGCAATATCAGGCAAGCCGGTATTTTCCTCATTATTGGTAAAGCCTGCAAACCAGCCATGCGGCAGACCGCTGCCCGACTCGGCAGTACCGGTCTTGCCAGCGGTATCGAACTGAAGACCGCGGATGTTGTTACGCGCCGTACCGGTGGGACCTGTGACCATGTACATGGCTTCACGGATGATATCCAGATTTTCAGGGCGGACGGGCAAAACCCCATTCGCTTCAGGTTTGAAGACCAGGACAGGTTCACCATCTACAGGCTGGATGCGCTCTACGATCTGCGGGCGGTACAAGGTGCCGCCGTTGGCAATGGCTGCGATGAAACGCGCCACCTGCAAGGGTGTGACCTGCACATCGCCCTGACCAATGGCTTGGTTGACGGCATCCACCTGGCTTTGCGGGTCGAGGATCTGACCGCTGGCTTCAGGGATCTGCTCGATACCGGTCGGAGAGCCAAGTCCAAACCCACGTGCCATGTTGGCAATATCGTTCGGACGGTTCCAGTTGGTATAGAGGTCATTGCCAATATGCCAGAAATACGGATTGCAGGAACGCATCAGTCCTTCCTGAAGGGTAAGCACACCGCCCGGACGGGTGGTGGATGTATTACAGAATTCGCCGCGTGCAATGGCATCCTGACAGTTGGTGTAGGTCCAATCGTACAGGACTCGGTCGGGCAGTTCCTTGAATTCATACTGGCAATCGTATTCAGTGTCGGCAACGTACAAACCACTTTCCAAGCCTGCTGCCATGGTAATGATCTTGAAAACCGAGCCGAGCGGATATTGTCCCTGCGCTGCGCGGTTCAAAAGCGGGGTGCGTGCATCATTCAACAGGTCGCCCAGCGCAAGATTGTTGGGGTTATTTGCTTCAAAGTAGTTCGGGTCAAAGTCGGGGCTGGATGCCATGGCAAGGATGCGCCCGGTATCCACTTCCATCACTACCACCGCCCCGCGGAAGAATTCAATGGATGCCTGCGCCCAATACTGCATGTTATTGTCGATCGTCAGGTAGACCGAGTCGGCGGGTTCGGGCTCGCTCTGCCCAAGCGTGGCGATGATCTGCCCGGTGGGGCTGACCACGCGCAAAATGCCGCCATGTTTACCGGCAAGATAATCTTCTGCCCACTGCTCCACACCGGTC
Source organism: Anaerolineales bacterium (assembly GCA_037916115.1). Classification (GTDB taxonomy): domain Bacteria; phylum Chloroflexota; class Anaerolineae; order Anaerolineales; family Villigracilaceae; genus Villigracilis. Next base: position 2,405 of record JBAIYF010000291.1, on the reverse strand, counting down.
TGACCGATGCGTTCAGCGCCGCTGTAACCTTGTCGTTTGTATTCGTTCAGCTGTTCAGGTGAGATGGCAAGGGTGTACCCCACAGCCTGCGGAGCCAGCCCGCCGCGGAAGTAATAGCGCGACTCATATTCGCTGACCACCAGCCCACCGGGGTTGATGGAAAGCAAACGCTGCGCCTCTTCGCGCGTACCTTCGCACATGGGCAAATACCAACCGGGTCCAGAGGCGTCGATCTGGTCTTGGATATTGAGTGGGTCAAAGCCACACAAACGCCCTAATTCGCCGGTCAGTGCGCCGATCATGTCGTAGTTGATCTGGTCAGTTTGAATCCCAAATGCAAACGCCTTAGACTGCGTCACAATGGGCAGCCCGTTCTGATCGTAAATATCGCCGCGGGCGGGCGTGCTGTATTCCATGGCGAGCAGGTTGCCGCCAGCCAGTTCCGGCAGGATGAGACCATCGTCCCACTGCACCTTCCAGTTGTTGTCTTCATTCACAAGCCGCATCACGATCTCGCGTGTGATCTCGCCCGCAAGGGCGGTCTTGTAATTGATCGTGTAGGAGACTTCGGCGTTGAAGGGGCTGATGGTGGAGTTCCCCACCACCACGTCGAAGCTGGAGGCGCTCATGGTGTTCAAGGCATCATTCCAACGCTTCGAAAAATCTTCCAGGGTCAGCGTTCCCTTACTTGCCGTCGAAAGCATTGCATACATTACTTCGTAGTCATCGTTCTTGAGCGCATCGAAGAAAGCAGACACAGCCGCCTTTGCATCGGGTGCGGGCGTAACACGCACCTGCGGCGTAGGCAGGGGCGTATCGGTCGCAAAAATAGACATGCCGCCGCCCTGCCCCGCGGACGCACATCCAACGATCAACAAAGCAATAAAAATAAAGTTAAAAAATCGCAATGACTTCATTCCATTTCCTTTCGAACACTAATTAACAAGTTCGCCGCTAAGAACCGCAGACGAGACCTTGCAATCATACTGTAAAAGGGATTTACATGCTGAGGGCACATCGTGGGAAGTAACCAGGTCGAGTTGGCGCAGTGCGCGCAGCACATGGCACATGGGCAGCCCCATCACTCCAGCATAACAGCCAGCCATCGACGCCACTGGTTTAAACTCCGGGTGTTGAATGGCATACGCCCCCGCCTTGTCCATGGGGTCGCCGGTTTGGATGTAGGCTTCGATTTCGGCATCCGAATAAGCGCGCATCGGCACATCGGTGATCGACATTTCAGTGATCATCTTTTCACCCTGCAGCACCGCGATCGCCGTATAGACCTGATGCGTCTTACCACGCAGTTGCTTCAACATGCGATTCGCATCGGCTTGATCAACGGGCTTGCCAAGGATTTCATTCCCATCTACCACGGTCGTATCAGACCCGATGACAACCGCCTCTTTCCCAACCTTGGGCTGGATCGTTGCAGCCTTGGCTTTTGCCAGCCGGACAACGTACTCATGCGGCGGCTCATTCTCAAAGGGAGTCTCATCCACATCCGCAGCGAGGACGGTGAACTCCCACCCGCTCAAACCAAATAATTGCCGCCTGCGCGGAGAATTCGACGCCAGAACAAACTTTATCGTATCCATCAAGTGCAGGATTCTATCACAGTCATTTTTGGTGGATTAATTGGGGATAAGCCGAAAAAAAGAAATGCCCTCAAGAACTTGAGGGCATTTCGTGGCTCCTGGCATAGGACTTGAACCTATAACCTAGCGGTTAACAGCCGCTCGCTCCGCCGATTGAGCTAGCCAGGAACGCGAGCGATATTATATGAGCATGGCACGGGAATGTCAAGCAGAATTTTGGTTTTAGTTTAGAAGCACCTTAATGGAGTTTTTGAACCGGAATTTCACCCGTTCTTATAATAACGGATTATAGGCACTGGCCCCACTGTGTGGATCTTGGTAAAACTGTCCAAAATGGCATGTTTTTCCTCACCAGAACGATGGTTAAAGGATTTTTTCAGGGCTCATCAACCAAGAATTTGACAAGAGTAATTTGGCTACCCTGAACTTGATTGGGGTCAAATACTATTTGATAAGTAAATTTATTGCCTGTAACCGGACTTTCCCCAACCCAATCTGTTATAAATTGACTAACGAATTGATCGCCCAAAGTATATTCATAGGCAGCATATCGGTAAACTCCACCAGGAACATCTTTATACTCGGTGGTTTGCCCCGCTGGCACATTACCAAACTCAATTCGGCTGGGTTCAAAATTTTCAGCACGTCCGGGGAATAAAACGACCAATCCTGTAATATCGGTGTCACTACTGTTTGTGATGCGCAATTGTTGTACTTCCACAGAAGACCCAGGTATGTTTGCCTGAGGTGCACAAGAAACCAAGGTAAATGAAACCAGCAAAACTATGACGATTGACCTTGTTTTCA
>JBAIYF010000290.1:0-6537 GCA_037916115.1 Anaerolineales bacterium | reverse complement strand
GGGCGCGTGGTGGAGATCTACGGTCCTGAGTCTTCTGGTAAGACCACGATCTGTTTGCACATCGTAGCCGAAGCCCAAAAAATGGGCGGCACCGCTGCCTTCATCGACATGGAACACGCGCTTGACCCCGTCTATGCTGCCCGCCTCGGTGTCGATATTGACAATCTGCTCGTCTCCCAGCCCGATACCGGCGAACAGGCGCTTGAGATCACCGAAACCCTCGTGCGCTCCGGCGCTGTCGATGTCGTCATCGTCGACTCAGTTGCCGCGCTCGTCCCCCGCAACGAAATCGAAGGCGATATGGGCGATGCCAGCATGGGTATGCAGGCGCGTCTCATGTCGCAGGCGCTCCGCAAACTGAGCGGCGCCATCAACCAGACCAAAACCTCCGTCATCTTCACCAACCAGCTCCGCCAGAAGATCGGTGTCATGTTCGGCAACCCCGAAACCACCACCGGCGGTCAGGCGCTCAAGTTCTATGCCTCGCTCCGTCTCGACGTGCGCCGCATCCAGTCCATCAAGGTGGGCGAGGAAGTCATCGGCAACCGCACCCGCGTCAAGGTCGTCAAGAACAAGGTTGCGCCCCCGTTCCGCACCGCCGAGTTCGACATCATGTTCAACGAAGGCATCTCCAAGAGCGGCGACGTGCTCGACCTGGCGACCAAGTTCGAGGTCGTTCAGAAGCGCGGCGCGTTCTTCTCCTACGGTGATATCCGCATCGGTCAGGGGCGCGAGAACGCCAAAGATTACCTGCGTGCCAATCCCGACCTGATGGGTGAGATCGAAGGCGTCATCCGCCAGAAATCCATGGCAGGCGAGATCGCCCTCCCGCTCGATATGGGCGACGGCGGCGATGAAGCCCCCAGCGGCGGCGAAGAAGAAGCGTAAAATAGAGTGGACACGGCAACGTGTCCACTTTTTATATGATGACGCTACGCTTCTCTCCCCGCTCGTTCCTGATTCTGCTCCCAGTCCTTTTCCTCGCTGTGGGTTGTGCGCCGCAATCCACGCCCACGCCCTTCCGCCCGCCAACATCGATTCCACCCACACAGCCCAGCCCAACCTTCACACCGCTTCCACCCACGCCAACGCCCGCCGTCACGCTGACACCCACGCCCACCGAAGGTCCCTGCACGAACGACCTGACCTTCCTCGACGACGTCACCATTGAAGACGGCACCACCTTCGCCCCCGGCGCACCCATGGACAAACAATGGCTCGTCCAAAACGACGGCACCTGCGACTGGGACGAGACCTACACGCTCAAATGGGTGGGCGGTTTACCCCTTGGCGTTTCTGAAGTCCAACCCATTTTCCCTGCCAAAGCAGGTGTGCAAGCCACGCTGCGCATCGTCTTTACCGCCCCGGCGGAACCCGGCACGTATCAAACCGTTTGGCAGGCGGCCGACCCTGAGGGAAATCTCTTCGGTGAAACGGTCTTTATGGAGATCGTTGTTCAGTAAATAATTGGAAAGGAAACTTTATGCCCTCACAGTCTGACTTCCCGATTGTTTTCGAAAGTCTCCGAACAATCTTGAAACCTTATGCAAAAAAGATGACCGTCAAAACCGATACGGCGGATAATTTTTATCTCGATGCTCCCTACAGCGAAAAATGGAAGAAGGAACTCTTTTTCGCTTCCGTGCAGATCAAGAAGAATTATGTCTCTTTCTATCTCATGCCCATTTACATGTGCCCCGATCTGGTGAAGTCCATTTCACCGGAACTCAAGAAACACATGCAGGGTAAATCCTGCTTCAATTTCAAGAAAATGGAAAAACCCCTGTTCGATGAATTGAGTCAACTCACCAAACAGGGGTTTGAACGTATGATGAAAGAAGAATATTCGTAGGGATCAGTAAGAGGGTGTCTGAAAACAAAAAGATTCACCACAGATAGACACAGATGAACACTGTTTTTGATAAATACATCAGCCAAAGAGTTTCTTATGCCTTTGATCTGCGTTCATCTGTGGTTAAAAAGACTTTTCAGACGCTTTCTAAGTGACAGTCACCTTTAAGGTGACTGTCACTTTTACACACAATTATTCATACACTAACGCATCTCGAATAGTAAGGTGGGCGGCATTTTGAGCAGGGATGATGCTTGCGATGACGGATATGACCACCGTCAGCACAAGCCACGCCAGAACAGCAGGGACTGAGAAGACATAATCCAATGGTCTGGCAAGCAGGGAGTTGCCCAGTGAATCGCCGAGAAAGATGGAGAGGGGAATGGAACAGGGGATGGAGATCAGCCAGCTGATCAACCCGATCACCAAACCTTCCACGATCACCACGCGGCGAACCACTCCGTTCTGCGCACCCAACGAGCGCAGGATGCCGATCTCACGCGTCCGTTCGAGGACGTTGAGGCTCATAGTAATGGCAAGCCCCAGCCCGCCGACCACGGAGATGAGCACAACCATTGCGAGCAGGAGGATGATGAGCGTATCCATTTGGGCGGCGGAGGTTTCTTTGAGTTGTGTGGTGGTTTGCGACCCGGTCACGTCTAGGTCTGCGACGGCGAGTTGGGCTAAAACGTCAGACTGGGCGGAGGATTGGGAGGCAGGATCAGGCTGAGTGGTGCGGAGCACGAGGCGGTTGGCGAAGCCATCCATGCCTGTTATTTCGGTCAGGTCATCGTAATGGACGAAGGCGATGGGGATGAATCCGCGCCCGGTCGAGCCGACGATGGTCCAGCTCTGTTCCTTGCCGCCGATGTTGAGCGTGATGACCGAGCCGATTTTCAGGTCTGGGGAAAGTTGTAGAAAATCGTCGTTGACGAAGATGCCGTGGTCGGTGTTTGCGGTGAGCCAGGTTCCTTGAATGACGGCGGGTTGTGCCATGCTGGTGTTTGCAGGAACACCATAGAGGACGATGCTGCCAGTGAGGTGTTCTTCATTGAAAACCAGCCGACCATTTTCGACCAGCCATGTTTCACTTGACTGAACTTCGTTGATATTCTGAGCCTGCTTTTCGATGTCATCTACGGCGTAGGGACGGGCGAAGTCGATGCCGACATCGTAGTTGATATCTCCCTGAAGTTCTTTCACCACATCGCGCATGGATTGGCGGATACCGATGATGGCGATGAACATGGAGCCTGCCAGCAGGAGCGCGGCAAAGGTCAACGCGAGGCGCCCCTTGCGGCGGAATGTGTTGCGAATGGAGAGGTTGGCGATCTGGGGCAGGTCGCCAAAGCGTGCCGTGCTTGTGGAATTTTCAGGGTTGTAGTTGCTAATGGCTTCGCGGATGGTGATGCGTGAACCGGAAAGGATGGGAATGAATGAAGCAAGCAGCGGCGCGAGTAACGCGCTTAGTGCTTGCAGGATCAGCGTCTGTGTGGGCAGATAAAAATTTGTAACATCAAAGTTCATACTCGCCGCGACTCCATCTGCGAGGAAGTACGCGCCCACCAATCCCATTGGTATTGAGAGTAGGAGGGCGATCACGCCGAACAATAATACTTCGCGGAAGTATATGGATATGGTCTGGTGGAACCTTGCGCCAAGCGATTTGAGGATGCCGATCTGGGAAATCTGCTGCGACATGACCGCTGACATGACGCTTGTGACAAGAAATGCGCTTAGTATGAGGGTCAACACACCAAGGGCGTTCAGCAGAAACAAGACCGAGGTCATATTATCGCCAAGCACGTATTTGTCGGGTTGCAGCACGGGTGCGCTAAATACAGAGCGCCCATCATCTTCGATGGTTTTTATCAACTGCGTGGTGTGCTTTTCAACCTCTGCGCGTGTAGCGGCATTATCGAACCGAACGGCAAGCCGGTTGTATTCGGCGTTAAAGCCAAGTTCGTTTGCTGTGGCAGGTGTGATGTAACCAATACCCGAAAGGTTGATCTCTGAGGGCAGGCGCGAGAGGTCGTTCACGAAACCGGCAACGGTCAGTTCGTGTTGCGCCCCATTGAGCAGTTCGATCGTGATGGTGTCGCCGACTTCCATTACATTGTTTAGCGAACGTTCGATCAAAATGGAGTTGGTGTCCGGCGCGTTTAGTCCGCCCTCTGCGGTAAGTTTATTCAATTCAATGGAAGAAAAATCAGGAATGGTTTGTATTTCGAAAGCAAGCCAGTTATCAGATGACGGATCTTGAAGACGGGCTGAGTCGACGCGCCAGGCGCGAGCGGCAGCAATGCCGTCCATGCTGCGGATCTCTGTGAGATAGGCATTGTCGAATGGGGAGGTGATCAGAATGGTATGGGCGGGCTTGGTGGCTGCGTACACCTCACGCAGGTTCTCTTCAAGCACGATACGTCCGCTGAGCATGAGCCCAAATGCCGCTACACCAACAGCGACAGCAAGAATGACGAGCAGACTGCGAGCCTTATTGACCCACAGATCGCGTAGGATCTTTCGAGTCTGCACGCTCATTTGCGGACCTTTCGCCTGCTCGTGTTTTCTGATGCCTTTTTCTTCGTTGTTGGTTCTTGGATGGCAGCCGCCTCCTGTTCGAATTCTTGAGAGGTGAGCGCAAGTATTGTGGCGGTCTTCCCCTCGCTTACACGGACGGTCGTACGGTAACGGGCATCTCCCAGTAGGATGGTTTCTCCAAAGAAAGAGCCTTTCCCGAGTTCTTCGATTTTCTTCTCTTCCAATCCGTCGCGGACGTATACATCCACATACCCGTTCAAGACAAAATAAATGCTCTCGCCCGCATCACCTTGTTTGATGATCTCGCTCCCTGCTGTATATTCGATGAGCGTTTTGCCTTGCTGGTCTTTTTGTAACGTTTGGGCGAGTATCTGTAGTTGATCGAAGATATTCCGTCGTTCGATGATGCTTTTCAATTCGTCTTGCAGGCTATGTGATTCTTTGACCAGTTTGTTGAAAGCCGCTTCATCCAATGCTGCCACTGAGACGGACGTTTCCGGCGAGGTTTTGACGGTGGCTGTCCGCACACCATTGCCAAGCAGCGCCATTTCGCCGAAGTATTGTCCGCGCTTTAGTTCGTTGACTAAAACTTGCCCCCCGCCCGCCTCGGTGAGGTACACATCTGCTTTGCCATCGAGCAGAATATAGAATTTGTCGCCAACTTCGCCCTGACGGATGATACTGGTATCGGGCGGGAATATCTGTGGTTTGACGCGGCGTGCCACTTCCACGAGTTGATCTTGGGTCAAGGTTGCCAGCGCGCGTACAAGATATTCGTTGACCACTTCACCATCGGAAATGAGGATGGTGCGGTTCACGCGGCGGGCGAGGTCGCTATCATGGGTGACCATAAGGATGGTCTTGCCGGAGGCGACGAGTTCTTCAAATAGTGAGAATATCTTTGCGGCGGTCTTTGAGTCCAGGTTGCCGGTCGGTTCATCGGCAACGATGAGCGGCGGGTCGTTGGCAAGTGCGCGGGCAATGGCAACACGCTGTTGTTGACCGCCCGAAATGGTGGATGGAAGTTTGTGGGCTTGATGGTCCATCTCCACCCGTTTGAGCAGGTCCATGGCGCGTTCGCGGCGTTCCTGTTTGCTGTATAGGTTGTTCAACTCCATGGGCAGGATGACGTTCTCTAAAAGGGTGAGAGTTGGAAATAATTGGAAGAACTGAAAGACAATACCGAGGTTGCGTCCGCGCCAGGCTGCCATTTGCGCTTCACTGAATGAATGGACGGGAGCGCCATCTATCAGGATCTCACCGGAGGTGGGTCGGTCTATGCCGGTGATCATATTGATGAATGTGGATTTGCCGCTGCCAGACTTGCCGATGACGGCAACGAACTCTCCGCGCTGCACTTCCACATCGATGCCTTTGACGGCGGTGAAATCTCCGGCGGGAGTTTTATAGGTTTTCACTAAATTCTTGATTTCGATTAAAGGGGAGGATAAATTTGGAGACATGTGGGCAAGTTTAATCGAAATGATAAAAAAACAGCCATGACAAATTTCATGGCTGTTTCAGGGGGAAAAGAAAGCTTTAATTCATGTTCATGAAGCCGAATAACTTCCAAAATCTGCGCATGAAGTTATGGGCGCCATCGGGGTTGAGGAACTGATTGGGACAGGAGCCGGGAATGACGGCAATACCGTTGGCTTTGCACACATCCACTGCCGGTTGCGAGACGCTGGTCATGCTGGCGGCGAGACCGGGTTTCACGCCCATCATGCAGTGCATCCACACGTGTTTGACACCAAGGTCCACGCATTGTCTTACGATCTCATCTGTCACTTTGGGATTAGTCAGGATGAAGACCGCATCCGGTTTGGAGGGGATGGATTTCAGGTCGGGGTAACAGGCGTCGCCTTGGAAAGATGCGATGCGTGGGTTGACGGCGAAGACTTCGTAACCGGCTTCCTTGAACTTTTGATACGCCATATTGCAGCCTGTCTCGCGCTTGTCTGAAACGCCAACCACGGCGATCCGTTTTTGGGCAAGAAAATCCTGAACCATTGTATCGACTTTTGCCATTGAACATTCTCCTTTACATTGGCACGTACGCCTTCATGTATGAAAGGTTGCCTTCCATCAGATTATCAGGAAAGCTGTTACTCCTTCAAGGTGACGAACTTCCTGAAATCGCC
>JBAIYF010000289.1:0-3503 GCA_037916115.1 Anaerolineales bacterium | reverse complement strand
CTCTGGAAAGCGAAACCGCGAAGGTGCGTTTTGTACGATCTTCCATTCCTTCTTCAACGCCAGCAACTTCCACGATTTTCCCTGCCACTTGCCAATGTCAGTATCCATCAAGTCGGGTTCCTGTTGAATGTTCAGTTTATGCGTCTCAGCGATGGGTGCGGCGGTTTCCATTGCCCGTTCCAGCGGACTGACATAAAGAGCTTTGATCGGCACTTCGCGCAGCGCCTCTCCCAGCGCCTGGGCTTGTTTCTGCCCCTTTTCATTCAAATGCACACCGGGAATTCTCCCTGCCATTTTACCGGTCTTCACATATTCGTTCTCGCCGTGACGAATTAACAACAATAAGGTCATTATTTGATCTTCCTCTTCATTTCCAAAATTTGTTCTTCGCTCATATCAGGGATATTCTTTACTTCCGTAATCCCCAACACCTTGCGTTGGGCTTCTCGCCACATATCCAGCCTTGCACCCACTTGTGCCTCATACCCTTCTTGCGAAGGCGAATAGAAATACGTACCCAGCAGGCGTTTGGGAAGATATTGCTGCGGTGTGAAATGTCCTTCGAACTCATGCGGGTACACATAATCTTTGCCGTGCCCCATGGCAGCGGCATCGCGGTTTCCATCCATCAAGTGGCGCGGCACAGAGACTTGCCCCTCATCTTCGATCTTTTTCATTGCCTTGAAATATGCCCCAGCCGTATTGGACTTCGGCGCCGTTGCAAGATAAAGCGTTGCTTCGACAATGGGGTAAATACCCTCTGGCAGTCCAATAAACTCAAATGCCTGCATGGCGGAAGATGCCACAACCAACCCCATCGGGTCTGCAAGTCCAATATCTTCCCCGGCAAGGATGATAAGCCTCCGCAAGATAAACTTGGGGTCTTCTCCGGCGTAGATCATCTTTGCGAGCCAGTACAGGGCTGCGTCTGGGTCTGAGCCGCGTACTGATTTGATAAAAGCAGAGATGGTGTCGTAGTGCGCGTCGCCGTCTTTATCATATAGCACGGCGCGGCGTTGAATGGACTCTTGCGCCACATCCAGGGTAATGTGAATAATTCCGTCTTCATTTGGAGCAGTAGATTCAACTGCCAGTTCCAGGGCGTTGAGCGCATTGCGTGCATCACCAGAAGCAATCTCGATCAAGTGTGCTCGTGCATCGTCGTCAAATTGGATCTTGCGATTGCCGTATCCTCGCGCCCTGTCTGCCAGGGCGCGGTCGAGCAGAATACCTGTTTCGTTTTGGTTCAGGTTGCGAAGTTGGAAAACGCGGGAACGTGAGATCAGTGCTTTGATGACTTCAAAGTAGGGGTTTTCGGTAGTCGCCCCGATCAGCGTAAATGTACCATTTTCCACGTGGGGGAGCAGCGCGTCTTGCTGTGCTTTGTTCCAACGGTGAACCTCATCCACAAAGAGAATGGTTTTCTCATTGTGAAGCCTTCGGCGCTCCAATGCTTCATCGATCACCACTCTCAGGTCTGCCTTTCCAGCGAGAATGGCGGAGATGGTCACAAAGTGACTTTTGGTACTGTTCGCAATGACTTGAGCCAGGGTTGTCTTACCTGTGCCTGGAGGTCCCCACAAAATGATGGAGGAGAAGAGCCTGTCCGCTTCGATGGCGCGGCGAAGAAGCTTGCCTTCACCAATGATATGCTCCTGCCCAATGTATTCCTCCAAGGTGCGCGGGCGCATACGGGCGGCAAGCGGCGCTTCGTTTTTCATACGCTCTTGCATGGCGTGATCAAAGAGGTCGGTCATGGGCGCGATTATAGCATCCGGCTAAAAGGATTTTAAAGCGCTTTCTTCGTCTGAAAATATTTGAATGTAAATATCGAACCCGCCAAGGTTGAATACATCCGCCACGTTTTGCGCCAGGTTCGTCAATTTGACATATGGTGATTTGTACTCGCCTGTGCTCATTTTTTTGCGAAGTTCATCATCGTCAATATCATTGTGTAGATTGCGCAGGTTGTTGAAAAGATTATGTACAACTCGCAGACCAGCGCTGCTGATATGGCTGACTTTTTCGAAATTCAAAAGAATAAAACGCGCCCCCTGCTCAACCTGCCCATCCACATATTCCTGAAAAGTTTTAAAGTTCGACGAATCGATGCTGCCGGTTAGGCTGATAACTGTAACCGGTACTTGGGCGTTTATGGTTTTGGAAGAAAATTCCAGCATTTGAAGATTCCTTTTTAGTTTTGGTAAGTTTCGCCGTTGATTGGGGCGGTATTGTACACTGAACCTTATTTCCGCGATGTTGAGATAAGGTCGAGGATGGGGAATATCTCCGTGAGCTTGCGCATGCTAAAGTTCGGTTTGATGCGGCGAAGTTCCTCATCCGTGAAGCTGGCACGGCGCGTCAACCAGATTGAGGTCATCCCCATCTGGTTCGCACCAAAAACATCCGCTTCGAGGCTGTCGCCGATCATGGCTGCTTCTTCAGGCACTGCATTCCAGTGAGCCAACGCGATCTCAAAGGCACGTTGATGCGGCTTGCGATAATAACATGCTGCGGATGTGAGAACAAAATCAAAATAGCGGCGGATACCAAACGAATCGATTAGCTCCTGCACATCCTTGTCATCGCCTGCGTTCGAAAATATCCCAATTTTGTAATTTTCATTGGTCAATCTTTCGAGGGTCTCGACCGCATCAGACTCAAGCTGCCAGTTCCTTTGAGTGACGGAGTACAACGCATCCAAAGCGGACCTCAGAGTGGATTCTGCAACCTCAGTATGGTTCAACTCCTTGAGCAGTTCGCCAAGGACAAGGTGATATGTAGTCTCGTAAAAATCCTTGTCGCGCTTTTCGTAATACTGGTGCAGCCGCGCGCGGAAGACCTGTGGGTCAAGTTGGATATTATTCTGACTGAGTGACTCCGCCAATGCCTGATCAGCCTTTTTGTGGACAGGCTGCCAGTCGCCGACCGAATGCATCAGGGTTCCGCCGAGATCAAACAACAAATAACGAATGGGTGCAGGCATGGGTTTATTTCCAGATAGTTCAGTTTCGGAAAATCCTATTCCTCTACAAGAAAGGTTCCACTTTGTATCAGTATGTTATCGGCATAAAGCTCAACTGTATATTTGCCCGGCGACAGGATGAACAAATTGGTGTATTCATACCCGAATGTGCGGTACCAGGTATCTCCGGCGCTGATATCTTCATTGGAAATGCTGCGCAAGACCTGGTCTTCGTAGCCATTGAAATACACCTTCCAGATCAGCTGACTGGGGGGCGTGCCGCTATAAGTAAATTCGACGGTGAAAGCATCCTCCCCATAAGGAATAACCCCATTGACCGCTGGTACGAATTCTGTGATCAATCCGTTTTCATCCTTGCCGGTGATCTGCCCAAAGGTGAACGGCTCGACCTTTAAGTCCGATGGCGCGCCCGGCAATTGACCGGTATATTCCAGTGCCACGGTGGCTTCCTTCAATCTTTTCATTTGTGCATACGCAAACTCGCGGATGGCATCCTTGTCGCCAAGGATGAGGTCCG
>JBAIYF010000288.1:0-4629 GCA_037916115.1 Anaerolineales bacterium | reverse complement strand
GCGCCGCCATCCATGAGTTGACGTCCTAAGGTCAAGACCTGTTCATGGGGCAAAGCAAAGATAAGCGGTACTTCTCCCAAGCACATCTCCAAATTCATCAAGATGATGTCATCCGCCAGCAGGGGCGCAAATCCAAGTTGAACTGCCATTACATTTTCCACATTTTCCAGTTCGCGCACCATGCGTTGGGTTTCTTCTGGTCTATCTGCCATCAAGTGGACGATGATCGGCAGGTCGGCGCGATTCCATTTGGCAGAGTATTTTTTCAGGGCGGCGTGAAAGCCGGGATTGGGCAGACCAGTATGCATGAGAAACCCGCCCGGGAATTCGACCACGCTCGGATGTGAAGTCGGCAGGCGTGGGCGCAGAGAGAGCGGATTCGTCACAAATGCGCCGAATGTGTGAAAGGGAATCCCGTTACGTGGGTCGGGGGTGAATCCTAATGATCCCGCCGCGTTGATAAGGGGTTTGCTAAAATACAAGTCGCGTTTCATAGTCATTATTACGTCATTGCCTGCAATGACAGATGGAGTCCCATGCAGCCCTTACAAAATATCCGTGTGCTTGATCTCAGCCGAGTGCTGGCTGGTCCTTATTGTACGATGGTTCTCGGCGACCTGGGAGCAGAGGTCATTAAAGTGGAGCCGCCCGAAGGCGACGAGACTCGCGGCTGGGGTCCACCGTTTGCGGGAGGGGAAAGCGCCTATTATCTGTGTGTCAATCGCAACAAGTGCGGCATGGTTGTAAATTTGAAAACGGATGAGGGGCGTGAAATTTTGCGCGACCTTGCCCTGCAAAGTGATGTGCTGGTGGAAAACTTCCGCCCGGGCACGCTCAAAAAATTCGGCTTGGATTTTGAAGCGCTTCATGACCTTAACCCGGGTCTGGTCTATTGTTCCATTTCGGGCTTTGGTCAAACCGGAAGTTTGCGCGACAAACCCGGCTACGATTTTATGATCCAAGCCATGGGCGGAATCATGAGCGTCACTGGAGAACCGAATGGCGAGCCAATGAAGGTTGGGGTGGCGGTGGCAGATCTATTCGCCGGGCAGAATGCAGTCATTGCAATTTTGGCGGCATTGCAAGCACGCACGTTCACGGGGGAAGGTCAATACATTGATATCGCCCTGTTTGACTCTGAATTGGGCTGGCTGGCAAATGTGGCGAGCAACTTTTTGATCTCGGGGAACAATCCCAAACGGTATGGCAATGCGCATGCCAACATCGTACCGTATCAAAGTCTTCAGGCGAGCGATGGCTGGTTGGTGGTGGCGGTTGGAAATGACAAGCAGTTCGAGGCATTTTGCAGGGTGATTGGTCTGCCTGAACTATCCGCTGACTCGAAATTCCAAACCAATAAGCTGCGTGTAGAGAACAGGGAGGCGTTGATCACCATTTTGAAGCCGATCTTCATGCAAAAGACCGTAAACGAGTGGCTTGCGCTCATTGGTGAACAATTCCCCTGCGGACCTATTAATGATCTTGGGCAGGTCTTTTCCATGCCGCATGTGAAGGAGCGGGAGATGCTGGTGGAGATGGAACATCCTACCATTGGGGTGTTGCCTCTGGTCGGTTCACCGCTTAAGATGGGCAGCACACCTGTGGAATACCACCTCCCACCGCCGCTGATGGGTCAGCACACGAAAGATGTATTGAAAGATGTGCTTGGTTATTCAGAGGAGAAGGTCGCGGATTTAACAGAACGCGGGTGTATCAAATAACTTTATTGGAGTTTATCTATGGATACCGTGATCTATTCCGCTTCGCCGTTGAAGGCGTTTTCTGGCGCTTTATTTTTATTGGTGTTTCTCTTTGGGCTTGGCGGGTTTGGGTTTCTTTCCGCGATATTCAGCCGCAGAGATAAGATGCTCATGCGGGTGGGGCAGGGATGTGTGTCTTTCTTCCTCTTGCTGGTCGGTGTCGTGTCGGCGATTGTGACGTTTAATACCTATCAAGGCGGTAAGAATACTGTCTTGGTGATAGTGGAAGAAAAGAACATCGTAAAGCGGAACTGTGACCGTTCCACTCCCTGCATTGATTACGTTTTGGATACCACCGATGGAAAGAAGATCTATGTTTTTGGTGTAAACGAAGATACGTATGACTTAATCGAGGTCTCGGCTTGTTACAAATTCACCTATTACCCGGCGAAGTCTCTATTGGGGGAGTATTTGCAAACGGATAATGCTTACGAAGACTTGTATGAAACCACGGGGAATCTGTCGTTGATCGAGAAAGCTAGCTGCCCTTAAGTACGTGGTACATCGTTAACAGCGGTGTCCACTGTTTGGTTTGGATGACCAAACCGCGCTGAGTCAGATGCGCGTCGAGGGCGTTGAGCCCGAAATCAGTGTCAGGATGTCCCCAGCGGAAGAATGCGTCGAAGACTTTGATATCCACCCCACGCGGCTCTTCGAGGAAGAGACTTCCGCCCGGTTTGAGTACGCGGACGATCTCGTCGATGGCTTTGCGCCAATCGGGGATGTGATGCAGAACGCCGAATATGATGACCACATCTTTGCTGGAGTTGGCGAACTGGCTGAGGTCCTCTGCGCCCTGTGTGATGAATTGGAATTGTGGGTAATGCTTTTTTGCAAGCGCGATCTGCTCTTCCATCACATCGAGACCGATGTAACTTTTAGGGTGAAGAACTGAAAGCAGATGCGCCCCATACCCAGAGCCGCAGCCGATCTCAAGTACATCCTTATTTTGCAGGTCGAGCCCCATGCGCTTGAACATGGGCATCTCAAAATAACGCTGACCCAGCCTGCGGGGCAGCGATTGCATGGCGCGGAATTCAGGGGTTGATAGTTTCATAAAAAAATCTCCGAGTTCCTGAAGGACTCGGAGATTTGATTCTTACGCGGTTTCGATGAGACCCATTGCCTGAAGCATCTCTTCGTTGCTTGCGAACTTGAAGAACTCCAGTCCGCGCTTTTTGGCTTCTTCGGCTTCGATCGTTTCCAGCCGTTTCAGGTCTTCACGTGAGACGATGGGCTTGCCCAGCGCTTTGACCTTTTCTGCCACCGCCTCAGGGCGGACGTTGGACGGGGTGTGACCCTTCAAATATTCCAGCACAGCCTTGGCAGCGTTCGTGCCATCGCGGCGCGCATACCCTACCAGACCTTCGCTCGCCTTGCGTGACCATCCGCCCACAAAAATTCCTTCTGTGGTGGATTCATACGAAACGCCTTCAACAGGGAATTTCGGTTCTTTGTTCTTGGTAAATTCGCCCCACTCCGTCGGCAGACCAAAATTGGCATCTACCTGGTCGCCAATGGCGAAGATGACCGTATCTACATCGAAGGTGCGTTTGGTACCGGTTCCCTTGGCACTGGTCTTGCCGTCGCGCTCAGTGAGGATGTTTTCCTCTACTTCGAGTCTGATCAGTTTGCCGTTCTCGCCGATCATGGCGGTGGGGGAGGCAAGGAAGTCGAACTTGAATTTCGCGTTTTGAGTTTTGGGGTCGGCTTTGGCGAGTGCTTCTAAGATTTTCTGCCTGCCGATCTCAGGGTCTTGCTTTATCGCGTCCAGAGCGGGGCGCACACGCGCCATTTCCTGCTCGAACTCGTTCATGTCGAGGTAGGCGATCAAGTGCTTCATTTCTTCCTTGGTGAAGTTCACCTCGGCGGGACCGCGCCGTACCACCGCCGTAACCTCTTCCACACCCTGGTGGTTGATCAAGTAACGGGCAATATCCACCATCACATTTCCCGCACCAATGATGGCTGCCCGCTTGCCGAACGGAAATTTGCGCTGGCTGAACGGCGGCAGTTTATTATAGTGATAGACCACATCCTTGGCGTGGTAAACACCCGAAAGTTCCTCACCGGGCAACCCGAGAGATTTCGTCCCCTGCGCACCCGCAGAAACCAACACTGCATCGAAACCGAGCGCGCGGATCTCATCCAATGTAAAATCGCCGCCCGCACCGATGGTCACATTGCCATAATAATCAATGTTAGCAAGGTCAAGCGCCTGCCGAAACTGCTTGCGCAGCCCTTCCTTCATGGTGTGCTTTTCCAGATAAATGCCGTACTCTGCCAACCCGCCAGCTTTGATATCACGATTAAAAAGCGCCACATGCACGCCGTTGTTTGCCAGTTCCCTCGCCCCAAAAAGACCAGCCGGACCCGCGCCGATTACGGCGACAAAATATTTATTTTCCACGTTCTTTCTCCTGAATTTGAACTTAAGCCAAAGCATTATATTTGAAAATGAAATGCACTTCAAGTTGTTCTTATATTTTTATTACCTTCGTTTTTCAGTCTGTCAACAAACTATAACTATGTTAATATTATGTATTGCATTTTACAGGAGACGGTATGGCTCAGGAACCCATTAAAGAAGACCCTGTTGAAAAATTCCGAAAACTGATCGCCAGTTTTATTCCGCTTTCCCGGTTATCCAGAAAAAAAGTTGAAGTAAGTGTGGGCGAAAAAAAAGAGGCTGACATGGACGATAAAAAAGACTTGATCTCGTCGCTTCCCCAAAAAGGCGCTGTCATTGGCGATAAACTGTCAGGACTTCCCAAAAAGACAGAAACGCCAGCCCCTCAACCAGAAACCAAACCCGCCGAATCACCTAAACCAAAGCCTACTCTGGCTTCATTACCGTTGCTAAAGAAGA
>JBAIYF010000287.1:0-2559 GCA_037916115.1 Anaerolineales bacterium | reverse complement strand
CACATCGAATTCCAGATCATGGCAGACGAGCACGGGAATGTCATCCATCTTGGCGAGCGTGAATGTTCGATCCAACGCCGCCATCAAAAACTGGTGGAAGAAGCGCCCTCACCCTTCATGGACGAAGAACTGCGCAAGAAAATGGGTGAAGTTGCCGTCAAAGCTGCCCAGGCTGTGAACTATGTCAACGCAGGCACCATTGAATGTTTAGTAGACAAGGACAAGAACTTCTACTTCCTTGAAATGAACACCCGTTTGCAGGTGGAACATCCCGTTACCGAACTGGTCACCGGGGTCGATATCGTTGCCGAGCAATTGCGCATCGCACGCGGACGTCAGCTCAGCTACACGCAAGACCAGGTCGGTTTCAACGGGCACGCCATCGAATGCCGTATCAATGCTGAAGACCCCTTCAACAATTTCATCCCCTCCACCGGGCGCATTACACACAGCATCCTACCTACTGGTCCCGGTATCCGTGTGGATACGGGCGTGTATCCCGGCTTTGAGATCACACCCTACTACGACCCAATGATCGCCAAACTCATCGTTTGGGGTGAGACACGTGCCCAAGCCATCCTGCGTATGCGCCGTGCTCTGGAAGAATACCGTATCGTCGGCGTCCGCACCAATATTCCCTTCCACCAAACGTTGATGGACTCTCATCGCTTCATGGGCGGTCAATTCGATACACGCTTCGTTGAAGAACGCTTCTCAATGGATGTCGCCTCCGAGATCGATCAGGCGCAGGCAGAGATCGCTGCCATTCTTGCCACACTGGTCTCGCATAAAGAGACAGAGCGCTCCGCACAAATCGTCCGTGGCAATGAACGCGATACCAGCAACTGGAAGTGGGTCGGGCGCTGGGAACGCATGCACCGCTAATCGAGCGAGGATCACACATGAAATATGTAACCACCATTGAAGATAAGCAATTCGAGATCGAAATCGTGGACGACCGCCACGTGCGCGTGGGCGACCGCCTGCTCGAAGTGAACTTCGAAGCAGTCAGCGGACAGCATGTATTCTCGCTAATCGTGGACGGTAAATCCTACGAGTCCTACGTCTACCAGGCAGATGATGACTGGCAGGTGCTTTTACGAGGACGTCAGTTTCAGGTAAAGGTCGAGGATGAACGGGAAAAGCGCCTGAAAGCGGCAGCAGGCAGCGGCGTCGCAGAAGGAGGCGAGTTCCATCTCAAAGCCCCCATGCCTGGACTGGTCGTTGCCATCCCCGTCAGCGAAGGTCAGGAAGTCAAAAAAGGGCAGGTGCTCATTATCCTCGAATCGATGAAGATGCAGAACGAACTGAAATCGCCACGCGATGGCGTTGTGAGCAACATCAAGGTCAAGCCAGGCGAGAGCGTCGAACAAAAACAGATCATGTTGAACCTGCACTAACCATGAACGGACAGGAAACCGAAGTCAAGTTTTTTGTACAGGATATGCAACGCATTGAAGTGCGCCTTCGCGAGTTGAAGGCGCACTTGATTCAAGCGCGCGTCCACGAGATCAACCATCGTTTCGACGATGCAAATGGAGATCTCAGGAAATCCTCCAAAATACTGCGCCTGCGGCAGGACACGGAAGCGAAGTTCACCTTCAAGGGTCCGAGCCGTGAAGATAAAAAAGGCGTACACACCCGTATGGAGTTGGAATTTAGCGTGGGAGACTTCGACTCGGCAAAAAAATTTTTAGAAGCGCTCGGCTATCGGTCCATCGTCTTTTATGAAAAATTCAGGACGACTTATGAACTGAACAATACTCACATCATGCTGGACGAAATGCCGTACGGCAATTTTATTGAGATCGAAGGCGCAGACATCGATGTTATTTTTCAAATTGCAGCATTATTGGGTTTGAACTGGGATGCAATGGTCAAAGCCGGGTATCACTCCCTCTTCGAGCGAATCGCGGGGAAATACAAACTGGACCCCAATGAGTTAAGTTTCAATGCGCTGAAAAACATTCATCCAACCGAAGCGGATTTCGGATTCGCCTACGCTGACAAGTGAACACAACTACATTGCGATTTCGCTATCACTCACCCACGCAACCGCATCAACATCCGCATCTATTTCCAATAAAATCTTAATCGCAGATCGAACCGACCCCGCTTTACCCGAGGTGACGAAGCGCAGCCTGCCGCCCTGCTCATTCAACATCCCTCGCGCCTCAAGCAGACGTTTAACCTGTTTTGCCACTGCCGGAGCTGGGTCTATCACCCGGACATTCTCCCCCACTATCTTTTGAATCAACGGTATCACGAACGGATAATGCGTGCAGCCCAGCACGACGGTATCGATATTCTTTTCCAGCATGGGCTGAAGCGCAGTTTCTAAAATCCTGCGGGTTTCAGCCCCTTCCAAATTCCCCATTTCGATCTGCTGGACGAGTCCACTACACGTGTTTTGGAACAATTCCACACCATGCGCAAAGCGCTCCACAACGGAAGCATATAACGCGCCCTGAAAGGTTGCAGGCGTTGCCAATACACCGACCTTGCCCGTCTGCGTTTTCTCCGCCGCCGGTTTAACAGCGGGCTCCATACCCACAAACT
>JBAIYF010000286.1:0-2727 GCA_037916115.1 Anaerolineales bacterium | reverse complement strand
GAAGAAGAAGATGCCGTCCATATTGGCGCTGCCATGTGTGATGCACTGAATTATCTTCACACTCGCAAACCACCCATCCTTCACCGCGACATTAAACCGGGGAATGTAAAAATTGCTCCGGATGGACATATCTACCTTGTGGACTTTGGTCTTGCCAAGGTGTATCAGAGCGCCAGCCAGGCGACCACCACCGGCGCACGCGCGATGACTCCCGGGTATTCCCCCCCTGAACAGTATGGCACCGCCCGCACTGATCCCCGCACCGATATTTACTCCCTTGGTGCAACCTTGTATGCCGCCCTGACCGGAGTTATCCCCGAAGACGGGTTGGCGCGTGCAATGGATAACGCCCAACTTACGCCGCTTCGTAAACGAAATTCCAAAGTTTCCCGCAAATTGGCTGCTACGATCGAAAAAGCCATGTCTGTGGACCCAATCGACCGTTTCCAAACGGCAGATGAATTCAAGACAAGTCTTCTCGCTGCCAAGTCCCTGACACAACAGGTCCCCGGTTCTTACAAGGTGATCCCCCCGCCGCCAGATATGATTCATGAAGCAAAAGGCGATGATGTGACACTGGTTGACGATGGGCAGCCCATTAACGGCAATAAAGCCAAGAAAGCCCCAGGTCCTGTCCCTGCTATGTCATCCATGGTTCAGGAAGACCAGCCTTTTGTCTCGCCATTGAAGCGGCAAAAGGAACGTGAACGCAAAAAACGTGCCGCAACCATGCGTTTCGTTTTCTTCTTATTGTTATTACTGGGAAGCGCGGCAGGTATTTTCTACTTTAGACCCGACCTTGTCCCCGCCGAAGTGCGTGCAATGGTTCCATTGATCGGTGCGACTGCGACGCCCACCTTTACCGCAACCCCCGTCCCCACTCAGACGCTCCCACCAACTTTTACACCCACTGTGGAGCCGACTTTTACCAATACGGTTGCCCCAACCAGTACTCGTACCCCTGCAGCTACCCAGTCCCAAGCATCGGCTTCCTCTACTGAAACCACAGAATCCACTCCCATCCCCGTCATTAATGTAGGTGGTGGGGCTGGGCAGATCGCCTTCGCCTCGGGGCGAACAGGAGATCCGCAAATATTCCTGATCGACCTCAACGGACAGAATCTTTTCCAAGTGACGAACATGCCAAACGGCGCCTGCCAGCCGGCATGGTCGCCAGATGGTCAGCGTATTGCCTTTATCTCTCCATGTAAAAAAGATGAAGACGTTTATCCAAACACAAGCCTGTACATCATCAACGCAGATGGCACAAACCTTGTGACTCTGGATGCTTCGCCAGGCGGCAACTTTGACCCTGCCTGGTCTCCGGATGGGACTACCATCATATTCACATCCCAGCGAACCGGACAGATGGAACTCTTCACGATCTCGGTAGATGATCCAACTTCAGCCACTCAGTTGACAAAGGGGGCAGCCAAGGTTGAATCCCGCATGGCATCATGGTCGCCTGACGGCTCAAAACTGGTGTATGTAGTTAAACGCCTGGGCGTGTACCAGATATGGATGATGAATGCAGATGGTACCGAAGCAACCCAGATCATTCGCAGCGGTCTAAACTTCACTGACTATATGCCTGCATGGTCACCTCGTGACGATATCATCATCTTTAACCAGCGCTGCGCAAAATCCTTCTGTAACCCGTATGTTCTGAGCACATCCACCACGGATCGTTCCACTGAACAGGGATTGAAGCTACCCTTCAATGTGGTCTTTATTGAAGATATTGGATTCTCACCAGACGGCTTTTACCTGACTTATGAAGGTGTGGGTTCCGATAACAACTTTGATATCTTTTATATGACGCTGGCAGGCGGCGACCGGGTACGCCTTACCGATGACCCCGCCCCTGACTTCCACCCAGCCTGGCGACCACCGCTTCCAACCCCATAACATCATTAACTCCCGCGCAAGCGGGAGTTTTTTTATAATTCTTACACTCCTCTTATTGACGTCACCATACCCCGCTGATATTATTATTCCGTCCCTAACTGGCACTCTAAAGAATGGAGTGCTAAATTTTTGACCATGCCGAAACTCACCGAACGACAGAAAACCCTTCTGATGCTAATCATCCGTGATTACATCGACTCCGCTCAGCCGGTTGGCTCGAAGCGGCTGGTTGAACATTACCACATCAACCTGTCGTCGGCGACCATTCGCAACGAGATGGCGGCGCTCACAGAAATGGGCTACCTGCGCCAGCCGCATACATCAGCGGGACGCGTGCCCACCGAAGAAGGCTACCGCTACTTCGTCAGCGAAATGATGCACAGCGCCGAACTGCCCGAAACCGTTCAGCACACCATCTCGCACCAGTTCTATCAATCGCGCCCCGAGCTCGACCAGTGGATGACCCTTGCGGCATCCATCCTCGCGAGCCAATCACAGGGCGTTTCGGTTGTTGCCGCCCCGCACGTGGAAACGACCAAATTCAAACACGTCGAACTGATCTCCACTCAGGGCAGGCAAGTGCTCATGGTCTTGGTGATGATCGGTGGGGAAGTGTCACAGCAGATTCTGACATTGGCGGAACCTGTCGCCCAGGATCGACTCAGCGCAACCGCCGCGCGCCTTAACGGACTTTTGGCTGGGCAGACCGCCCAAGCCATTTCCACGCTGACGGCTCGCCCCGACCCGCTCGATCAGGACATCCTTCTGCTCATCTCGCGGGACATGCGCCGCATGGCAGAGAAAGCCTCCGGCGAGATC
>JBAIYF010000285.1:0-3750 GCA_037916115.1 Anaerolineales bacterium | reverse complement strand
CTCGCCTACATGGTATTCAATCATTTCGCCTTCGGCACCTCCAGCCCGGTCAGCGGACAGATCAAACGCTGGTGGGGCAGCATGGGCAGCACCATTTACGACCACCCTGCCATGGATTGGAAATCCTATTTTGGATTAAGTGACGAAGCGTCTTTTGAAACCGCCCGCCCATTCACAGACTACCTCTGGTACGCCTCCGAGTGGATCCGCCCGTACATGCCCGGCGCGAACCTTGAAGAAGAACGATTCTTTCTTGTGTTTTTCATTGTCGTTCTACTCTGTCTGCTGATCGTCTTTTTCAACAAACGCCGTTCACGGCAGGTTTTCAAAAACCTTGCCTTTGCCCCCCTGCTAGCGGGAGGCATCATTCATATCCTGTCCTATTCAGCCACAGCTTATGGCGGCGCAAAGGAATGGTATTGGGTCACACAAATGGTCGTCATGACCCTGTTTCTAGCCCTGGTGTTGGACCTCATTCTCAGACCGCTTCGACGTGTGCAATACATCAATGCAGTTCTCATCCTTGCTTCGCTGGTCGTTGGCTATCTTTCTGCCAGCAACGTTTGGGGAACCATCACCTACACCATGCCGCGCGGATACTTCCCGCCCGACCGCCCTCTCATGGAAGTGGTTGCTTACATAGAAGAAAATACCATAGATGGCGAGATCATCGGTATGACGGGCGGCGGTAATGTAGGGTACTTCATCAAAGATCGCACCATCGTCAACATGGACGGGCTGATCAACAGTTATGAATATTTTCATGCCCTGCAAGACGGTCAAGCTCCCATGTACCTGCGAGAGCGTGGTATGACCGTGGTATTTGCAAACCCGCGCCTGATGGACCTGCCGCCTTATTACGGTCAGTTCGCGCCATACTTCGAACGCTACAGCAGCTTCGGGGGCAAAGACTTGCTCTACCTGCTGGAAGAACCCAAATACTAAAATAAAATATGAAACGTCGTTTCCCAGTAACCCTGACCATTGTGCTGGTGTTAATGCTTGCGTCATGGAACGCCCTGCGGGCATGGACATCCATCCGCTGGCAGGAAACCCTGAGTGAGTTCGGGGCAAAGGCTTCCCCTGCTGTCAGTGCAGCATTTGGAGTATTATGGTTCATCATCGGCATCACTTTGCTGGTCGGAATCTGGCAGAGAAAGCCGTGGAGCGGAAAAATGCTCCTTGGGGCAGCAGCAGGTTACACCGTCTGGGTTTGGGGCGGACGGTTCATCTGGCAAACCCCGCGCCCGGATGCAGTCTTCACGATCATCATCAATCTTGCATGTCTGGTCCTGATCTATTTCACATCGAAATTATTGACGAGAGAGGCTTATGAACGAGACACCGAAAACCCAGAAATTGAATGAATTGAAAGCACAGTCGCGCCTCGGAGGCGGACAAGAACGTATTGATGCACAGCACAAGAAGGGACGCCTGACGGCGCGCGAACGCCTCGACCTTTTATTGGATCGCGGCTCCTTCCGCGAAGTGGACTCATTCGTTGTTCACCGCACCAACGACTTTGGGCTGGATGAACAAAAATTCATGAGCGACTCAGTCGTTACCGGCTGGGGCACAATTGACGGACGTTTGGTCTATGTTTACTCTCAGGATTTCACCGTCTTCGGCGGAAGCCTTGGCGAAGTCCACGCTGAAAAGATCTGCAAGATCATGGACATGGCAATGAAGAACGGCGCTCCCGTGATCGGTTTGAATGACTCAGGCGGTGCGCGCATTCAAGAAGGTGTGGTCTCACTTGCAGGCTATGCGGACATTTTTCTGCGCAATACGATGGCATCGGGTGTCATCCCGCAGATTTCAGCTATCATGGGACCCTGCGCTGGCGGTGCAGTGTACTCCCCCGCTCTCACCGATTTCATCTTTATGACCCGAAACACATCCTACATGTTCGTTACCGGTCCCGACGTGGTTAAAACCGTGACGCATGAAGAAGTGTCTCAGGAAGAGCTTGGCGGCGCAAGTGTTCACTCTGAAAAATCTGGTGTGTGCCATGTAGCCGCTGATAGCGAAGCAGACACACTTTACCTCATCCGCAAGTTGATGGGATACCTCCCGCAAAACAATATGGAAGATGCCCCCGCCGCGCCAACCACCGACGACTCGTTGCGCATGGAAGAAGAGCTCAATACTCTCGTCCCGGATGATGCGAATAAACCCTACGATATCAAGGAAGTCATTCGCCTCATTGTAGATGATGGCAACTTCTTCGAGATCCACGAGAACTACGCCGCCAATATCGTCGTCGGCTTTGCCCGCCTTGGTGGACAGTCCGTAGGCATCGTTGCCAACCAACCCGCAGTCCTTGCCGGTGTATTGGATATTGACGCCAGCGAAAAAGGCGCACGCTTCGTCCGCTTCTGTGATGCGTTCAACATCCCCATCATCACCTTTGAAGATGTACCCGGCTTCCTGCCCGGAACCTTTCAGGAGCATCACGGCATCATCCGTTCGGGTGCAAAATTACTCTATGCCTACTGCGAAGCGACCGTGCCCAAGTTGACCGTCATCACTCGCAAGGCATACGGCGGCGCATACTGCGTGATGTCATCCAAGCATATCCGCTCCGATTTGAACCTCGCATGGCCTACAGCCGAGATCGCGGTCATGGGTCCCGATGGTGCAGTCAATATCATCTTCCGCAAGGAATTGGAAAAAGCGCAAGACCCCATTCAACGCAAAGCAGAACTGGTTGCCGAGTACAAGGAAAAGTTCGCCAACCCTTATGTGGCTGCCTCGCGCGGTTACATCGACGATGTGATCGAGCCCAAGGAAACCCGCCCGCGCCTCATCAATGCCCTTGCCATGTTGAGCAACAAGCGCGACTCAAACCCCGCCAAGAAGCACGGCAACATTCCGCTGTAAACATCCGTCATTGCGAGGAGCGTACTTACTGTTAGCAACGAAGCAATCTTGTGCATGGCTGAGAGATTGCTTTGGGCGGAGTACATCGTCCTCACAATGACAATATAGAGGTATTCATGTTCAAAAAAGTATTGGTCGCAAACCGAGGCGAGATCGCCGTCCGCATTATCCGCGCCTGCCGCGAGTTGGGTCTTGAAACCGTGGCTGTTTTTTCCGAAGCAGACCGCAACGCCCTTCACGTCCGTTACGCGGATGAAGCCTACTTGCTGGGTCCCGCCCCTTCACGCGAGTCTTACCTGCGCGCCGACAAGATTCTCGACATCGTCAAAAAATCCGGCGCAGATGCCATTCACCCCGGCTACGGCTTCCTTGCCGAACGCGAAGACTTCGCCGCCAAATGCCACGACCTCGGCATCACTTTTATTGGTCCCAAACCTTCTGCCATTGCTGCCATGGGCGATAAAGCTGAAGCGCGCGCCACGGTCATCAAAGCCGGTGTGCCAGTCGTTCCGGGCACGGAAGATGTCGGCAACATGACCAATGACGACCTCCTGCGCATTGCCCCAACCATTGGCTTTCCGCTTCTTATCAAGGCGACGGCTGGCGGCGGCGGAAAAGGCATGAGAGAAGTCCGAAGCCTCGAAGAAATGCCAGCCCTGCTTGCATCCGCGAGGCGCGAGGCGGAATCAGCGTTCGGTGATGGCAATGTCTATCTCGAAAAGCTGATCGAAGGCGCACGACACATCGAATTCCAGATCATGGCAGACGAGCACGGGAATGTCATCCATCTTGGCGAGCGTGAATGTTCGATCCAACGCCGCCATCAAAAACTGGTGGAAGAAGCGCCCTCACCCTTCATGGACGAAG
>JBAIYF010000284.1:0-6140 GCA_037916115.1 Anaerolineales bacterium | reverse complement strand
GGATATTCATGTCCTCGGTTTTGACCTGACCGCGCAGGAAAAAGCCGACCTGGTCGCGTTTCTCTACGCGTTGACGGATGAAAGCAATGTGCCGGAGATCCCCGCATCTGTGCCCTCTGGGTATGCTGTGGTGGAAAGCCTTGGCGATACGCCCGCGCGCGAAACTGTCCGCGAGGTGAATGCTTCAGAAACGGAAGCCGCTTCCACGTCCACGCATGAGCCGGTGACGTTGCGTGTTGAGCCCGGTCAGACTATTCAGGAAGTTGTCGATCAGGCGCTGCCCGGTGACACGATCGAAGTTCCGTATGGCATCTATTACGAACATGTCATCATCGATGTGAGCGACATCAAGTTCTTCGGCATTCCGAATGAGAATGGCGAATGGCCCATCATTGACGGCAAAGGCACCGGCTCGGATGGTGTGATTGCTTCGGGGAATAACTTCGAGATGGCATACTTCCAAGTGAAGAACTTTACAAGCAATGGTGTGCTTGTGGAGGGTTCAACAAAAGTTTACCTGCATGATATGTACATAGAGAATACCGGGGTGTATGGTGTGTACCCTGTGCGTTGCACGGATGTGTTGATCGAACGCATTGAAGGTACGTTGATGAACGATGCCGCCATTTATGCCGGGAAATCGAAAGACGTTGTCATCCGTGATACGGTGACATATGGCAACGTGATCGGCATTGAATTGGAGAACACGGTGAATGGTGAGGTCTATAACAACCACGCTTACAATAACACCATTGGCATCTTCATTGACCTGCTGCCTCAGCTGCCTTCCAAAGTTTCGCTGAACACAAAGGTGTATAACAACATCTCTGAAAACAACAACGGTGAGAATTTTGGCAAGCCGGGGTCTGCTGTGTCGCTCATTCCGCCGGGGACGGGGATGCTTATTCTTGCCGCCGACCATGTGGAAGTGTATGGCAATGAATTCAGGGGAAACAAAACGGTGGGGTTGGCGGTATTTAACCTGACCATTGGTTTCTCGGAAGAAGAGATCGATGTCGGTCCGAACCCGGAACATAACTACGCCCACGATAACATCTACGAGAATAATGGCTACGATCCTGACAAATTCGTGAAGGATATGCTCGGCGGCGGGTTCGATATTATTTGGGACACAACCGGTGTGAACAACCGCTTCGACGAACCCAACGCAAAGACTTCCTTCCCACCTGTACTGCCATCCAGTAGTTGGCCCGACCCGCTGTATAATTTGTATTGGCGAACGTTGAACTTTGTAGTCGGTCTAATTTCATAAACCATATACCAGATACAGGGGCGCGTGCAGGTTGCGCCCCTGTTATTTTGAATAGGATATTTGTATGGATGTCCCTATGCGCGTAAAACCCTTCCTAAGCCTGCGATATAAATTACTGATCCCCCTGATGTCGCTTGCCGCCCTTATGTTCACCATGGGTTATTTTGGCGCGCAGACCTATCTCAAGGATACGATCTTCAGCATCATGGATGAAGAAGCCGAGTCCATTGAAACGTACGTAAAGGAATGTTTGGATGTGGACGCCTTGCAATCCTTTACCGAATCTGCTGCACCTTATGACGAAGCGAATGGCATTCCCGAAGCGATGCAGGATCCGCAATACTTGAAATTGCAGGATTGTGTTGCCTCTGTGGCTCAATTTAACTCACGCGCATGGGTTTATACCTATTACAAGGTCGATGAAAACACCCTGGCATTTGGTGTGGATATGTGGAATACAACCGAACCAGAGAATGGTTCTCCGCTTGGTTACACCTTTACATATGCCGATGGCGATTTTGAAGAACACTTGCTGGGTTTGGAATATTTGAATGCTTACGATGACCTTGTTTACGACGAGGAACTTGGGGTGTACTACTATGCCACTACATCCCCTCTTGTAAATTCAAATGGCGAACATGTCGGCGGGCTTGCGGTTTATCTTGATGCCGGTTGGACTGTTGAGCAGTTGCAAAATCTTTCCGAGAACCTGCTTGTAATTTTTATTTGCGTTTTTGCCCTTGTTGCCGTGTTCATTCTAACCATCACTCGCCGGGCCATGTCGCAGCTTGAAACTTTGCAGAAGGCATCGCGCCGGGTGGCAGATGGCGATTACACTCTCATCCCTGTGAAAATACAAAGGATCGATGATGAAATTTCCATGCTTACCGATCTCTTCAATACCATGCTGGATAAGGTTGAAGAACGCGAAGAGGATTTGGAACAACAGGTTGAGCAACTAAAACTTCAGATCGATAATGAAAAACGCCAAAAGGACGTCAAAGAGATCGTGGAGAGCGAATTCTTTCAAGATCTGAAAAACCGCGCTGCTACAGTTCGCAAACAACGTGAGCAAAAATCGTAAAGTTAAAGAATATTGATCGGGTCCACCTCGACCCGCCAATCGTTCAAACGAAGATCCCTGAGTACCGCTGCCGGGCTGGGTCCGCGCAAGACCACCTGCCAGCGGTACTCACCATTTTCCCTTGCAAAGAAACATGGAACAGGTCCGATCAATTCCACTTGACGGAACCCACCCGCTTCCAGCCTGACCTTTAGTTTGTCTGCCAATTTAAGAGCTTCCTCCTCCGCCTTTTCAGGATTCGCATCCCGGTACTCCAACCGTACCAGTCGCGCAAACGGCGGATACCCCAACTGGCGGCGATATTCCAACTCGCGTTGATAGAACCCATCTACATCGTGCCCGGCAGCAAATTTAAGCGCGTAGTGTTCAGGTGTGAACGTTTGCATAATGACCTTGCCGCCGCGCGCAGACCGCCCCGCCCGTCCAGCGACTTGCGTCAGCGTTTGAAAGACGCGCTCACTTGCAAAAGGGTCTGGCAAATTCAAGCCCACATCTGCCAGCACAATCCCCACCAACGTGACCAGCGGCAGATCCAAGCCTTTGGCGAGCATCTGCGTACCGACCAGAATATCTGCCTGGTGATTTGCAAAGTGGGTCAGGATGATCTCATGCGCATCTTTCTGACGGGTGGTGTCCCAGTCCCAACGCAACGTCCGCGCCGATGGGAACATGGTCTTTAGATCTGCTTCCACCTTTTCACTCCCCAACCCATATTCGCGGATTTGATTGCTATTGCAGGTTGGGCAGGTCTTGGGCATTTGACGAGTGTACCCGCAGCGATGGCAAAGCAACTGCCCGGCTTTTGCCTTATGACCTTCAACGTGCAATGTCAGCGGCGTCTCACAGTTCGGGCATTTCAACGTCGTTCCGCAATCACGGCAGAAGATGTAAGTTGCCGTGCCGCGCCGATTCAAATAAACGATGGCTTGTTCCCCGCGTTCAAGCACCTCTGCTAGTGACTCCGTCAACACACGCGAGAAAACCCCGCGATTGCCGTTCTTCAACTCTTCGCGCATATCCACCACTTGCACGGGGGGCAGGGTCGAGTCCGTCACACGGTTGGGCAAGTCCAGCTTTTGAATGTGGTCATGTTCCGCAATAAAACGCTGTTCCACTGTCGGTGTGGCAGAGCCAAGCACACAGACCGCACCACAAAGTTTGGCATATTCCTGCGCGGCAGTTACGGCGTTGTAATACGGCGGTTCACTTTGATAATACGAACTGTCATGGCATTCATCCACCACGATCAGCCCGATATTCGGCAGGGGAGCGAACAATGCCGACCGCGCACCAATAATGACGTTCAATTTCCCGTCGCGTGCGCGGCGCCATGCATCGTACCGTTCTCCTTCAGAAAGTTTGGAATGCACCAATCCAACCTGCCCGGGAAAACGCGAAATAAATCTTCGCACCGCCTGCGGGGTAAGCGCAATTTCAGGGACAAGGATGATGACTTGCTTTCCGCTCTTTATCACCTCTTGCGCCGCACGCAAATAAATTTCCGTCTTGCCTGAACCCGTCACGCCGTAGAGCAGGAAGGGTGAAGGGTTCAGGGTGAAAGAAGAGAGAATCGCCTGAAGCGCCGCTCCTTGTTCCTGTGTAAGCGATAACTCTTTACTCGTTTCCTGTTTCTCGATCTTCTCCAACGGGTCGCGGAAGATTTCGTTTTCAAACAATCGGATCAGTCCGCGCTCTTCCAACTCTTGCAAGTCTGAGATATTGCACCCGGTCTGTGCATACACCCATGAGAGATTGACTGCTTCGGGTTGTTGAATAAGGAAGCGCAGAGCCGCTTCGCGCCGCGCCTGGGTCTGCTTTGTGGACCCAAGGCTTTGCATCTCCGCCTCAGCCGCCTCTGGTGCAACCGCAAGTTGGGCAACGCGAATTTGCTTTGGCTTTACCCTTGAGGTCGGCAGGACGTTACGTGAAGTAAGCACTCCCTTCTTGACGAGAATATTCGCGGTCTTGCGCCAGTCTACTTTGGCAAAGTGCGTGTCAATTTGCCGCCCGCGGAGTGAGCCTCGTTCGGTTAAGAGCTTCACAAGACGACGATGGACGACGGACGATTGACCATCGTCCATTGTCTGTGGTCTATGGTCTGCAAGTGTGTAAAGCACATCTGCCTGCTGGCTCAAGCCGGTGGGAATCATCATGGCAATGATCGCCGAAAGCGGATTGAGTGTAGAGTCTGCCAAATGGGTGGCAAGGGCAAGTTGCGGCGGAGTCAGAAGCGGTGCAGGGTCGAGCAGATCAAGGATCGGTTTGAGATTCGGAATGGTGGAGGAGTCGGTCAACTCTACGATGATGCCCTGCACAATCTGGTTTCCAAAAGGTGCCGTGACAAGACAGCCCGCCTGCACATGCGGGGCGAGTTCGGCGGGGACGATGTAATCGAAAACGCCGGAGATTGCAGGAATGTTGACAGCCAGACGTGCAAACATGCCTGCATTATAATGTCTTGAACGGAGGTTGCTCTATGAGTGTAGTGATTTTAATTCTGGGCGGTCTGATGGTCGTGATCGCTTTGGTGTTGCTGGCGATGGTTTTTATAAAGTCGAACCAGGTGAACCTGACGGAAAACACGGAAGGCAAACCCGAATGGATGCACGCCATGCCGCCGGAGGAAACCGTGGATGCAACTACAGCAGACGGTGAAGGTATAACGCTTTATGATCAGGACGAAGGCGAAAAACTCGCTGCTCCCTTTGCCGAGCAGATCGAGGATGTATTGCGTGCCAAGGCTGCCAGTGACCCATATTTGAAATCCTTGGATATTGACTTTGGAACAGCGCCGGATGGCGGGCTGGAGATCTGGGTGAACGGGACGAAATATGATGGCGTAGCGAATTTACCCGATGAAAAATTGAAGCAAACGCTTCTTGCTGCCGTGAAGGATTGGAACAGCAGGAAGTGAAATAGAGCATCAAGCAGGCGCGTGGAGAAAACTCTGCGCGCCTTTTATTTTATGATGACTGCCGCGCCGTACCCAACCACAGATGTGAAGTCACCCGTGACATCGCCTGAGGTGGCATAGTTTACGACCTGTACTTTTTTTGCGCCCAGTGATTTTGCTGCCCACTGCACCGCGGCGACGGCAGCATGCCCGCAGGCGAAACCTTTACCGGTATGTTCCGCCTCAAAAATGGACGATGGATCAAGCGATGTAAAGCGTTTGAGCATTTCATCATCGAGGATGTGGGCTGTCTGCTGATCGTAGAAGTGGGAGAGGTCGGTGGAGGCGATAAGAATGGCGTTTTTGTTCTTCAGCGTTTGTGCCAGCGCTTCACCGAGTTGTTTGGCTATATCTGCCTCTTGTGCTCGAACCATGACAGGTAGAAGTTTGAAACTGTGCTTGAAAACCCTTTGCAGGAAAGGCAGTTCGATCTCGAGGGAGTGTTCTGGGTCGTTGGCAATGGGTGTGATCGGTATTTGGAGATGGCTTTGGAGTTCCGTGAGGGCACTTTGATCGACTTCGATATTTCCCAGCGGTGTGCCGTACGCTTGATGTGCGGTGGTCAGTAGCGGGTGGGGATGGTAATTATGAAACGGGGAAATGATGGCAACAAGATCGGGGGAGAGTCCGCACAGAGCAGTAAAGGCGTGTGCGGCAACTATACCGGAGTAGCGATGACCGGCATGCGGCACAATGACGGCAATAACCTGCCCGTTGATAGGCGGCAGGTTTGTTTGGGCAAGATATTCGTCTATTGAAGCTGCAAGGGTTTTGGGGTTGCCGGGGTACCATGTCCCCGCAATGGGAGAGGGGCGAATGTCCACGTTCAT
>JBAIYF010000283.1:0-2148 GCA_037916115.1 Anaerolineales bacterium | reverse complement strand
AAATGCCTGTCATGAGAATCCTGAAAAAGAATCTAGCCGATGAAGTGACCTGGCAATACGATAGCGAAGTGCTGCGCCGCGATGAAAATTCAATTACGGTTGAAGCGTTCTTCAATCGTAATGATATGCCGTTTCAAGAGATCATCTTGAAACGCAACGACCGCTTTGTGGAAACGTTTTTTGCCGATAAGTGGTACAACATCTTCGAGATTTATGACCGCGATGATGGCAAGTTGAAGGGTTGGTATTGCAACATCACCAAGCCCGCTGTGATTGAAGATGGGCATGTGGCGTATGTGGATTTGGCTCTTGACCTGTGGGTTTCCGCCGATGGCTCGCGCAAGGTGTTGGATGAAGATGAGTTGGAAGAATTGGGGTTGGATGACGAACTGAGGCAAAAGGTTTTTGCAGGCTTGCAGGAACTTGAACAATATTTTGAATCAAAAAATCCTCCGCGCTAACGGAGGATTTTTTGATCGATGTAAGACTAACCACCAATGGCTTGTACGATTGAATCGCCAAAGAACCAGCCACCGGCAACCAGGGCACAGCAGCAGCACAACACAACGACAACGACGATTCCGATGATGAGACCCTGATTGTTCTTTTTTGGCTGTTCTTCCGAGGGGGTTACGGGCATTTCACTCATGATTTCTCTCCTTTTTGATGGATGAATTGAAGATAATTTTGGGGATTATAAACGATGTCAGGCGGATTGGGATTTTTGCTTTCGGTTCATCCACCACCAGATGCCGAAGGCGAAGGCGACGATGAGTATGGTGGCGATGATGATGGGCAGTATGATCGCAAGCACCGACGCGATGAAGGAAATGATGTCTTCTGCTATGGAGACGGGGACATTGGCGGTTCCGCCGGAGACCGCGGTGACGGCTGGACGTACGGCAACGGCTTTTACTGTGTGAACGCTGCCTGCTACGAGCAGACCGCAGGCGAGGGCAAGCACGGGGTTGATATCGGTGATGACGTTGGCGCTGGCTGCGAAGGCGATGGCGCCCGCCACTGGGCGGATGACGGTTTGGATGAGGTCGTTGATGTGGTTCACGGCTGGGACCTTATCTGCGATCATTTCAATGATGACGAGCACGCCCAGCAGGATGAGGATCCACGGGTTGGCGAGCAGGTCAAAGGGAGTGGCAAGGTTGAGTGTGTTTGGAAAATAATGAGCAATAGCCCCCACCACCAGGAGGGGAATGTAGGCGTTCAACCCGGCGCTGGCTGAAAGCCCGAAGGCTGTGAAAATTCCGAGCAAGAGTTCCATTTTGTTCTCCTTTCAAAACTGGTTACATATACGGATGTTGTTTCACATCCGTTGCGGTTAGCCGCTTAGACCGGGGAAGCCGCCCCAGGTGCCGGTTAAACTGAGCCGGGCGAGGTCGATGCTGAGTACCATGATCAGTGCCAGGGTCAGACCGGCGGCGAAGGTAAGCCATAGCTGGCGGGGCTGCTCGAAGGTGTTGTCCTGTTTCATCAGGATGACCCACAACAATCCAAAGACAATCACAAGCAGGGAAAGCGTGCCGAGTGCGCTGATGTAGGCGATGGGGTAGAGGACGATCGGGCTGTCTGTCAGAATGAGCAGGTTGACAATGATGATGATCGCAACCAGCCCGCCAAGGGATTTCCATTCGAGGGCGGGGCGTTCATCCAGTTTGCGCCACACGGTTTGATTCACAACCGGGTAAAGCATGGCGGCGAGCGCAATGCCCATACCGCTGCCTGTGAACAGACGCAGGACGTTGTTGGGCAAATACAGAGTAGGGAGCATGGCAAGCCCACCCTGGGAAGTTTGCTTGAGAAGGTAGATGTAGGAGTTGAGCCCATCGAAACCGAAGGCAACGAAGAAGCCAAACAGGACCGCCATGACACCACGCGAGGGGAGCACACTGCGTCTTTTGCTGACAATGGCTTGGTAGATCAGGGCGATGCCTGCGGCGTAGAACTCACCGGTGCAGCGGGCACAAAGCGGAAGTTGACGGTCGTTGATCTGGAACGAGCGAACGTCGATGCGGTGGCAGACGGCGTAGCCAATGGCGTCCAGTTTGCCGAGCGCGCCTTCGGGGGCAATAACGAACCACGCGATGACGGCTGCGATTGCCGCTATGGGTACGATCCAACTTGCTATGTTTT
>JBAIYF010000282.1:0-1762 GCA_037916115.1 Anaerolineales bacterium | reverse complement strand
CGTTGTCAACCACCACCCCCGCCGCTTTGGCAAGACCAAGTACGGGCTGGAACGAACCGCAAAGGTCATCCTCGACCTGTTCACCGTGAAGTTCCTTGCCGGGTTTTCATCCAAACCGATCTATCTCTTTGGCGGCGCCGGGCTTGGGTTAATGGTCATCAGTGCGCTGTTGATGGGATACCTGTTCTTCCGCCGTATGTTCTTTCTTGTGGGTGTGACGGGCTCGCCTCTTTTTCAGACGAGTACCATGTTCTTCATCCTCGGTTTTCAGTCTGTGCTAATGGGATTGATCGCGGAACTGCTGGTGCGCACGTACCATGAGTCGCAGCGCAAACCCACCTATACCATTCGTAAAAAGATCAACATTCGCGAAGATGATTAAGTGGCTGCGTGAGAACCGCCAAATGGCAGCTCGTTTGGCGGGTAGTGTTCTGGCTTTGGTTCTGTTGTTGATATTGGTTCAGGAACAGGGGGATGGCGAGTTGTTCTCGGCTTTGCGGCGGGTATCCCCTTCGTACTTTCTGTCTGCCATGCTCGTTCTGTTGATCTCGCGTTTGTTCGCCGCGACGCGCTGGTATATCCTGCTTCGTTCCGCCGGGGTCAACATTTCGCTTGCCCGTGCCATTATGCTGATGTTTACCGGAAACTTTTCCTCCAACTTCCTGCCTTCCACTGTCGGCGGGGATGTGGTTCGGCTGGCTGGCGCCATGCAAATGGGATATGACCGTGCCATTTGTCTCGCCTCACTTGTTGTGGACCGGTTGATCGGTATGGCGGGTATGGTTCTGGCGCTGCCTTTGGGCTTGGTCCCTCTTTTTTCGTTGAATCATGGCGCAGCCCAATCGTTAGCGCTTGCGGGGCTATTCCAAAAAGGCGTGGACTTTGCCAAACGTACCTTCGGCGCTTTTTCCATTTGGCTGAAAAAACCGGCGGGGTTGGGCGGCGCTCTGCTTGCCACGCTTGGCAATCAGTTTTTTATTTATTCCATGATCTACCTGCTTTTACTGGGGATCGATCACCGCCTCTCGCTTTGGCTGGTGGCGGGTATGTACACCCTCACGTATTTTGTCACCCTGGTGCCGATCTCGATCAATGGGCTGGGTGTGCAGGAACTTTCAATGACTTTCCTGCTTGTGCAATTGGGCGGGCTGACCTCTTCGGAGAGCGCCACCATTGCCTTGCTGACCCGTATTTTGTTTATTGTGACCAGCCTGCCTGGCGCGTTCTTCCTGCCGTCCGTTTTGGCTGCGATGAACGAAGAGCAAAAGGCGGTCAACTGAATGGCTTGGTCCATGAGAATGGTTTCCACGAAAAACTTTTTGCAAATATGGCTGTGGGTGCTGACCGTTGTCAGTTTGTTTGCGATTCTCCAGACCGTGCAACGCACCCATGAATTGGAGATCGTCCTTCTGCGCTCAAAGTGGGTTGGACTGGTGGGCATCTTTGCGCTCACTGCCGTCCTCGGCATGTGGCTGTCTTTTTCGTCAATCCTTGATCGCATCACGAACCGCTTGGAAAAACTCGAAGCCCCATCGCGCGGTATTTTGCGAGTCTCACTTTATGTATTGCTGGTCTTTTCATTCATTTCTGTTTGGTTCATCCGGCTCTATGTTTTCGGCGGCATTCTTCCGCAGGTGATGCCGGTCTTGTGGGTGTTTCTGTGGGTCAGCCTTTTGCAAACGATTGCCCTGATGGGGCTGTTCAGAACAGAATGGCAAACGGCTTTTGTGTCGGTGGTGCTTGTTCAGGGATTCATCTATCA
>JBAIYF010000281.1:0-2215 GCA_037916115.1 Anaerolineales bacterium | reverse complement strand
CGATGCGCGATCGAATCGCCGAGAAGCAACTCGTGAATATGAGCCCCATCACTGCGACGGTACATCCTGCCTGCCATTCCTACAAGATCGTCGCCGAAGATGCCATCTACGACCCTGAGATCTACGGCGGGCAGCGCACAGCGGTGGTCACCGCTTTGCTTGAGAAACTCGGCGTCTACGTGGCCGATTACTCCACCTGGTTCGATTGCTGTGGATTTGGTTTTCGCCATGTCTTGGTTCAGCGTGACTTCACCCGCTCTTTCGCCGTGCTCCGCAAGATTGAAACGATGAAAAATGAAGTCAACCCTGACCTGACCGTGACCCACGATACTGGCTGTGTGACCACGCTCGATAAGAGTCAATTTGCGGCAAAGGCACATGATCGCAACGTGGGCATCCCCGTTCTGTCTGATGCGCAGGTCGCGGCGCTGGCAATGGGCGCACATCCGTTCCGCGTAGTGCAATTCCACTGGCATTCCACAGATTGGCGTCCGTTCTTGGATAAGCTCGGAATCAACTGGCAGAAATATTGGGACGAATTCCAGGCCGACCTGGACGCGATCCGCGCAGGGACGAAATCTGGGATCACCTGGGAAGATGCAGATAAGCCCGTATTAAACGTGTAGGCGTTTACACGTTACAACGTTCGAACGTTGACTTGAAACCTGAAACTTGGAACGTGAAACTGGAGAGGACACATGTCATCACACAAAGTACTCATCATCGGCGGCGGACCTGCGGGATTGGAAGCTGCCCGGTCTGCGGCTGAACTCGGCGGGGAAGTCATTCTGCTCGAAAAGCGTGAACGCCTCGGCGGCACGCCCGACCGTGAGAACTACGCCAAACTCACCCATCACTGGC
The DNA here is from genome assembly GCA_037916115.1 of Anaerolineales bacterium. Taxonomy (GTDB): domain Bacteria; phylum Chloroflexota; class Anaerolineae; order Anaerolineales; family Villigracilaceae; genus Villigracilis. The sequence goes on along the minus strand of JBAIYF010000281.1, from coordinate 1,354 downwards.
GCGATGCGTCTGAAGCGATGGCGGAACTTGCCAATGCCGTTACAAGCAACGCCAACGTGCAGGTGAAGTATCAAGCCGAAGTGAAGGGAATGTCTGGGAACGCTGGCAACTTCAATGTTGAGATCGAAGCGGGCGGCGCAACCGAGTCCCTTAACGTGGGCGCAGTCATCATCGCCACGGGCTTCCAACACTTTGACCCAGGTCGTGCGACGCAATATTACAACTACTACTCGTTCCCCGATGTCATCACGCTCACCGACCTTGAGAAGATGTTGAAGGAACACAACGTTGTGCGCCCGTCGAACGGACAGGCGCCGAAGAAGATCGCGTTCATTCAATGCGTCGGTTCGCGTGACCGTCAAATTGGAAACGAATATTGTTCGAAGGTTTGCTGCGGCATTGCCAGCAAACAAGCCATCGAGTTGCGCCAACAACTGCCCGATAGCAAAGTGATGATCTTCTACATCGACATGCGCATGTATGGCTATTGGGAAAATGAAATCTACTGGCCCGCACAGGAAAAATATAAAGTCAATTACATCAAGGGCGTCATCAGTGAAGTGCTCAAGAAAGGTGATCAACTTTTGATCCGCGGTGAAGACACAACGATGTCTCGCCCTATGGAAGTGACGATGGATATGGTCGTGTTGTCTGTTGGCATGGAGCCGAGCGCGGGCACACGCGCCATCGCGCAGCTGATGGGCGTGCAACAAAATAAATATGGCTTTATCGAAGCGGGCGGTACAGGTGGTCTTGACCCTGTTGCAACTTCTGTTGAAGGTGTCTATGTTGCGGGCGCTGCGGCGGGCCCTGCAGATCTCGACGACTCGATCTCGCGCGCTGGTCTTGCTGCTGCTCGCGCTGTTGCGATGACTCGCAAGGTTTTGGCGTAGGGCGAGATAATATCTCGCCCTACGAATAACTATGCTACCTCAGCGACAGAGTCACATCATCAAACAAAAGACGGGACCCGACGACCCTGAACTGCAAACCAATTTGCAGGAAGCGTTGGGTCAAGTTGCGCCTGAGGATGTGATCGCGATAGCAGATGAATTGGCGGAACGACACGCCCGCCTCTTTCTTGGACTTCAAACTGATTCTGCTTTGTTGGCTTCATCCTTCACTGACATCGCTTCCGCTGTCGCGCATACCAAAGCGAACGCGCGAACCATCACCAATTACTTTGCGCAAGGTGAAACCTCACTCTTCGAGCAATTGCTAAAAGGTGAAGCGCCAGTGCCTGTGCGTGTGGCAACATTCGTTGAAAAGTTGAACGCGCTCGATACGCGTCTCGCTCTCGAACTCGCAACTGGACTTTTATACAACACCTTCCCCTCCCAACACTGGCTGTGGA
>JBAIYF010000280.1:0-3166 GCA_037916115.1 Anaerolineales bacterium | reverse complement strand
TCCACGCCGGGTTGACGTACCCCAGCCTGCCGCCGAGGACGTTGGTGAGCACCTTTGAGCGGTGTACCAGGTTGAAGTGTTGGAAGACCATGCCGATCTTGCGGCGGATGCGGCGCATTTCTTCGGGTGTGGCGGCGGTGATATCGTCGCCATCCCACAGAATTTGACCGGCGGTGGGGTCGATCAACCGGTTGATGCAGCGCAGCAGGGTGGATTTGCCTGAGCCGCTTAAGCCGATCACAGCGAGGAACTGTCCTTTGGGTACATCGAAGGTGACATTGTCCAGTGCTTGGACGCCGCCGTCGTATATCTTTGTCAGATTTTTTACTTGGAGCATCGGGTTCTCTCAATCTATGGCTGGGATGATGAAGAATCCAGACTTGGTTTTCCGCCCATTATAAAAAGAAAAAAAGACATTCATAAAGACAAATTCGGGCAGGGAGATTCTCCCTGCCCGAAACGTTCGTGCGTTGGAATTACTTGAGCGACTCAATGGTCACACCGGCGGTGGCGACCATCTTGCGGATGAAGTCGTATTCCGCGTCGGTGGCGGCTTCGAGACCAGACCAGCCGTAGAAATCTTCACTACCGAGAGAGGTACCCCACGCATCTGTGGCGGCGAAGGCGGCTACAGCCTCTTCGATCTGGGTGCGCAGTTCGACGGGGAATTCAGGACCGAAGGACATGGTATCGTTCGGGATCTCGGGGGAGATCATGAGGATGCGGACCTTGGAGACCACATCGGGGAACTCTTCGCGGATGTTGGCGCGGGCATCGAGGATGCGATAGCCTTCGCAGAGGAGTTGGCTCTTGTCTTCATTGAGGGCGCAGGAGTTCACATCGACCGGAACTTCAGGGTCCATGCCAACTTCCCACTTGGTGCCGCCTTCCGGGGCGGAGTAGGGACTGTAAAATGCGGTGGCAAAATCGGCTTCGCCTGTGTACACAGCGCGGACTGCCTGCGGGTGACCGCCAGCAACAACTTCTTCACTGGGGGTGATGCCGTTTTCTTCGAACATAACCTTGGGAACGAGGTAGCCAGAGGTGGAGCCGGTATCGGCATATGCCCACTTCTTGCCGTTCAGGTCTTCGATGGACTGAATATCACTGTCACGTCCAACCACGATCATGGACCAGTACACGCCCCAGCCGCGGCGAACGGCTTTGAAGGAAACGTCCACACCGCAGAGGTCATTGGCGAGCACATAACCAAATGCGGGGATGAATGCCATGGTGTCGGAGGGGGAGGCGCACATTTCTTCAATGGTGGCGGCATATGAGGTCGGGACGACCACTTCAAAGGTCAGACCTGTGGCTTCGTTCAAGGCAGCAGCCATCACTTCACCACCGGTCACGATCACGTTCGCATCCACAGAGGGGACGAACAGAACCTTGATGGGGTGCTCGGGCGAACCAATGGCGGGAGCCGCCTCGGTGGGTTCAGTGGTGGGAGCTTCCGTGGGGGCTTCTGTCGCAGCTTCGGTAGCGGGGGGTTCTGTGGCGGGCGCACCACAGGCGCTGAGGATCATTGCCACGGCGGCAACGAGCGACAGCAGAACGAACAAATTGCGTTTATTCATCATTTCTCCTTCTTTTTTGTACGATGATTTTTCGGGGTAGGTGTACCCCTGACAAATTGATGATACAGCCAGCCTGTCTGCCAAACAAGTACGCAACTCTTAAAGATTGGATACAAAGCTCATGGAATATTGTATAGACAAATTTCTGTATCGGGCTTATTATACTGTTTTTTTAGGAGGAGAGAGGAAAAAATAGTTCTGATTCGGAATAACATCAAAAAAATCCCGCCGATTTCGGCGGGATTTTTTGTTATTTGTTTTTGACGACTGGCAATTGGTTATCACTCATTGCCGCATTCCCATACAGCTTGCGGTGTACCACACTCAAGGCGCGGACCTGCTCCGCCGCATGGTACGAAGACCGCACCAACGGATTCGACTCGACCCACTTGAAGCCGATCTCTTTGCCGAATTCGCGCAGTTCGGCGAATTCTTCCATGGTGTAGTAGCGGTCCATGGGCATGTGCTTTTTGCTGGGCTGCAAATACTGACCGATGGTTAGTATGTCCACACCCCAAGAGCGTTGGTCGCGCATCACCTGCTTGACCTCGTCCATCGTCTCGCCAATGCCGACCATGATGCCGCTCTTCGTCAGCACATCGGGGTCAAGCTTCTTGGCGTTGGAGAGTGTGGCGGCAGCCCACTCGTATTTATCTTGCGGTTGAATGGTTTTGAACAAACGCGGAACGGTTTCCACGTTGTGATTCAAGATTTCGGGGCGGGCATCCATCACGATCTTCAAGGCTTCGATTGAACCTTTGAAATCAGGAATCAACACTTCGATGGAACAGCCCGGCAATACTTCACGGATGCGGCGGATGACCATTGCAAAGATGGGCGCGCCGCCGTCGCGGCGTTCGTCGCGGTTCACGGATGTGATGACCGCGTGTTTCAAGTCCATCGACTTCACGGCTTGCGCCACGCGCTCGGCTTCGCCCCAATCCAACAAAGCGGGCTTGCCGTGTTTGATATCGCAGAAGGCGCAGGTGCGGGTACACACGTCGCCCATCATCAGGAATGTGGCGGTGCCGCTGCCCCAGCATTCGCCGAGGTTGGGGCACATGGCTTCTTCACATACAGTATGTAATTCTTTCGAACGCATCAACGCATGCACGCGTTCGTAATTCTCGCCGGATGGCGCACGCACTTTGATCCACTCCGGGCGGCGCAGCGGGCGCGCATCCGTTTGCGGGGAGACTCGGTCTCGGGTTGGTGTAGCAGGCATAAGGTCCTTTTTGAAGCGGCTGTGTCATTGAGAGGAGCGTTCTTTGCGACGAAGCAATCTCCAACATGATAGGAGATTGCTTCAGGCTGTCGCCTTCGCAATGACATTATTTTTTCTTAACGATCAATCTTAATCCTCTAACTTCGACGACCTCGATTTTATCACCCTTACCGATGGGCTCTGACTCGGGGGATTTTTCTGCGCTCCAGGTTTCTCCTGCCACCAGAGCCTGCCCCGCTTCACCTTCGAACGTTTGGGCTGTTCCTGTTTTCCCGGCAAGGGATTCACTCCCGATCTGGATCGGGTTATGCCGCACGCGCAACACGACCATGAGCACGGCGCCGATGACCAGACCAAAGAC
>JBAIYF010000279.1:0-2245 GCA_037916115.1 Anaerolineales bacterium | reverse complement strand
GATTTGTAAAAGGCTTGATCCAGCGAAACCAGCGGGCTGTTTTTTCAGGCACACCGCCAGGCACATCACCAAGGTGCGCGGTCAGAATATAGGGAATGCCGGTCAGAACAGAGAGTGCAAACGCCAGCGCGCCCGCAGGGACGGCAAAGTGGGTATGAATGATATCGGGGCGAAAACGCCGAATAAGCACCAGACCAGCCCAAAGTCCCGCAAGATCGAAGGCAAGCATCGTCCAAAAACTTGCGGCGAAGGGTTCGGTCCGTCTGGATCGCAGACGCACAACACGAAAGCCATCCTGCGTTTCATCAAGAGGTAAACCGTCCATGTGTGCGGTCAGAACGGTCACATCATGTCCGCGCAGTGCCAACTCAGAACAAATATCATAGGCAGCCCGTCCCCCGCCGCCGCCAATGGGCGGAAACTCATGAATGATCGTCAGAATGCGCATGTTATTCAGCGAAAGGGTCTTTGCATTCCACCTGTCGCGGACGCGGTTCAAAAACCTGCAGGTTATTCGAAGTCAGCGTTACAACAGGTTTGTAATTGCACAACAACGGCGCGCCCACATAGCGCACCCATGCCACGTTCTCTTCAACGAATGCGCCCTGCTTTTGCTGCGTGAACTTTTGATCTTCAGCAACAATGAGCGCAAAGCGGCGGTCGCGCAGGTCGGCATAGAAAGTTTCGAGATACGGGCGGTTGCGCGACATCGCCATCTCCATCAACTCGCTCTGCTCGTATTCAGGCACAAGCGTAACGCCGTTGATGTAATCGAACGTAAGCAATTGACGTTCGGTAATGAACAAGATCTCGCCGCCATTTTGCAAAGCCGCTTGCAATGCCTGAACATCCTTTTCAGCAACCGTTTTATCGAATGATGGGTAGAAGCCGATGTTACGGATCGCAAACCCAAGCGGAATCAATACCGCCGCCGCAACAACGCCCCAATGGATGCTGCCCCACATCGGCTCCGCTTCAGACTCCGCCCGGGCTTGATTGCCCCAAAAAGCAGCGACCAACACCGCAAGTAAAACCATATATGCATCCATGTTGTGCAGGTCGCCGCCGCCGCCGATCTTCGTGCTGACCACGGCACCACCTATGAACAACACGAGCAGCATGGCGGCAAGCACAAACCAGCGCAGCGGATGCAGAGAAGATGCTTTACCGCGCAGCACTTGATACAAGCCAACGAACATCGGCGCAGACACGAGCGCAATGCCCGGCAGGATTCCCATCGGGAAGGTCTCATTTGGCAGCAGGCGGCTCCAGATCAAGTCTGAAGTGAAGCTCGAACCGAAGGCAGAGACATCGGCATTGCCTGAAATTTGAATGTAAACAAATTGAGAAACCAGCGCGGCGACAAGTCCGCTGATGCCCCAAATGAAAGGCGTGAGCAGATATTTCCAGCCCCTGCCCTGAACGGGAGTTTCAAGCACATAGATCGCAATGGCAAGCATGGCAGGCACAGGGAACCAGTTCACCCGGCTGATGCCCGCCCAAAGCGAAGCAAGCACAATGAAGAAAAGCGAACGTCCCGGCTTATCAAGCGAGACACCCAACAGAACGAGAATGACCATCACCTGCAAGTGGTAATAGACCGCCCCCTGAAAGAAGAACAGGAACGCCCACAACGTAACAAAGACCTTCATCCATCCAGTTGTGCGGGCAAAACGGGCAAGGCTAAAAGACGCACCCAGCGTCAGCCCAAACCAGAGCAGCGCCTGCCAAAAACGATGAAACCAAAGCGGCAAGCCGTCAACGAGGAAGGGGATCGAGAGCAGCAGATACCGCGACGGGTGGAGGAAGGGAAGCGGGAGTTTCATTCCATACAACGCCTCGGAAAAGAACATCGAAGCGTAGTAGTGACGTCCCGCCTCTGAGTAACCCATCGAGAACGGGTTGGCGGATGTGATGCCAAAAATGCCATATGCCTGATAGATGAATCCCTGAACAAGCACCACCGACACAAAAGCCGTTTGCCATTCTGTTCTGAACAGCCCCTTCAGGGCAATCGTTTGCAAAAGGCTGACCCATAAAAACACCCACAGAATCGGCATCACCTGCGGAAGAATGCCGCCAAAGACATAAAGACGAACAAACCAAACCGCGAAGAAGGAAATAACGAGTAAAGCGTAATACCGGATTCGCGGCACGTTTCCGAGTTTTTCCAATCGCTCTGCAATGCGCTCAAGAATTGACGAAAAAGACAGCCATACGCCGAGGACGGCAGTCAGCGCAAAGA
>JBAIYF010000278.1:0-5004 GCA_037916115.1 Anaerolineales bacterium | reverse complement strand
TGATCGATGCGCAAGTCGCTAAATTGGCGGTCTACGCCCCAATGGATGGAGTCATTCTCGTCCGTAATGTTGAGCCGGGAGAATTCGTCCAGCCGGGCGCGGTTGCCATGACCATGGCAGATCTCTCTAACCTGACCATTACTGTGTACATTCCCGAAGACCGCTACGGTTTGATCTCGCTCGGTCAGACCGCCGAAGTCTCCGTAGATTCCTTCCCCGATATGACGTTCACAGCCACCGTCATTCACATCGCCGACCAGGCAGAATTTACCCCGCGTAACGTCCAAACTGTTGAAGGGCGCAGCGCCACCATGTATGCAGTTAAGTTAAGTGTGGAAGACCCCGAAGGTAAATTGAAGATCGGCATGCCTGCAGATGTCACCTTCAAGTAATGGTTATATGACAGACTTTTTAGTACATGCCGCAAACCTGAAAAAATCATTCGGCAACACCCACGCCGTGAACGGTGTCTCTTTGCAGATTCCCGTTGGCGAAATATACGGGCTTGTCGGTTCGGATGGTGCTGGTAAGACCACGACCATGCGTCTGTTGGTTGGCGCATTATTGCCAGATGCGGGCGAAATTTCCGTCTGCGGATATGACGTCCGCAAACAAACCGAACAGGCTCGCTCCACGATTGGATATTTATCGCAGCGCTTTTCCATGTACGAAGACCTGACCGTGCTGGAGAATATCCGCTTTTTCGCCGAGGTGCGCGGACTTTCCACCACCGAATGGCTGCCGCGTTCACTTGAGATTCTTGATTTTGTCGGCTTGGAAAAATTCAAAGACCGCCGCGCCGGTCAACTCTCTGGAGGCATGAAGCAAAAGCTGGGTCTGGCATCTGCATTGGTCACCCGTCCACGCTTGCTGCTGCTCGACGAACCCACCACCGGCGTAGACCCGGTTACCAGACAAGACTTTTGGCAGTTGGTCATCAAACTAGTCGGCGCACGCGAAGGGGACGGAGTCTCGGTCATCATCTCCACTCCCTACATGGACGAAGCCTCGCGGTGTCACCGGGTCGGCTTTATGAAGCAGGGTCAGATCATTGCCGAAGATACACCATCCAATCTGCGAGCCCGCCTGAATGGACGTGTGCTTGAATTACGCGGCAACCCCATCAACACGCTGCGTCACATTGCCCGCGAAGATGAAGATGTGGAAGATGTCGCTGCGTTTGGAGATAAATTGCATCTTCGAACACGCGAAGGCGCAACAGATAAAGTGATCACACGCCTGAAAAAACACATCCAAAAAGAAAATGCGAACCTGATCGAATTGCGCTCCATCCCGCCTGCACTCGAGGATGTCTTCATCGCCCTCTCGGAGTCCAACCATGACTGAGCCCGTCATCACCGTCAAGAACCTCACGCGCCGCTTCGGCGATTTTGTGGCAGTGGATCACATCAACTTTGAAGTGGGCAAAGGCGAAATTGTCGGGTATCTCGGTCCGAACGGCTCCGGCAAAACCACCACCATCCGCATGCTGCTCGGTTTGCTCACACCCACCGAAGGAGAAGCCACGGTATTGGGTTACGATGTTTTCAAACAAAGCGAGGATGTCCGCGCACGGGTAGGGTATATGTCTCAGAAGTTCGCCATCTACGACGACTTGACCACGTTGGAGAACCTGACCTTTTACGGCGGAGTCTACGGCATTACGGATAAAACCCGCATCATGCAGACGTTGGAACTGGTCGGTCTCTCAGGGCATGAGCATACACTGACACGGGATCTCTCCACCGGCTGGCGTCAGCGCTTGTCTCTGGGCATTGCAATGGTCCACCAACCGAAATTACTCTTCCTCGACGAACCCACCTCCGGTGTAGACCCCACCGCCCGCCGAGCCTTCTGGGATTTGATCTACGAACTCGCCGAAGGCGGCGTGACCATCCTCGTCACCACGCACTACATGGACGAAGCCGAATACTGCGAACGTGTGGGTGTGATGCGCGACGGCAAATTGCTGGCGATGGATACGCCCACCAATTTGAAAAAGTCAATCATCAAGGGCGATGTCTGGGAGGTGTTTGCGCATCCGCTTGAGCAGGGACTCGACGTGCTGAATGAACTGGACGGCGTGGAACGTGTCGGCTTGGCAGGAGATCACTTGAGGGTGATCAGCTCCACGGTCAAGAAAGAGGCGTTGCAAAGCCTGTTAAGTAGGAAAGGGATTCAGGTGGAAAGAATCGAGAGGGGAGAGCCAACTCTGGAGGATGTCTTTTTAGCGTTGGCACGTTGAGATGTCATTGCGAGGAGCGTTCTTGCCTTTCGCGACGAAGCAATCTTCCACATTGCGTACGAGATTGCTTCGGGCGAAAGAGCATCGCCCTCGCAATGACAGAGTGTTTACTGCTCCGGGGTGACGATCGCCATGATGATGTAGACCAACAGCATCGCGCCGTTGAAGGTGAAGAATCCCAGCACAAATAACAAGCGGATGATGGTGGGGTCGATGTTGAAGTAGTCGCCGAGACCGGCGCACACCCCCGCGATCATGCGGTTGGACTTGCTGCGCGTAAGAACTTTTACGTCGTTCATTTTTGCTCCTTTCGTTTGTCTGTTTATCTTACGCAGGCAAACCAAAAGGGTTGCAGTTTAGACTTTTATTACCGGGTGTCTCAATACCGTCTTCATTTTGTCCGGCGCGACGCGGCGTGGATCGCTCATGTAAATTTCGTGGTGCTTGCCTCCAATCGGTCCGACTGCGTCTTTCAAGCCGTTCTCTGCCATGAAGGCACGCATTCGTTCGAGGGTGGCGGGTTCGGTGGCGTACGGTCCGATGTGCATGGTTTGGGCGCACAAGCCCTCTTCAAAGTGCGCCAGCCGCACTTTGTTGAGCGCTTCACTCTCGCCTTTCTTTTTGCGGACTTGTTCGCGGGCTTCTTCAAAAGCATCCTTGGTGACAATATCGGGCTGCAGGATCATCAGCGTGTAGAACCAATTATCCTTGACGGTGATATCGAAGAAACCATCTTCGACCCACCACAAACCTTCCAGCGCCATCACGGGGTAATCGACCGCGTTGGTCTTGCGTTTTTTGAACATGAATTTGAGAGTGTATGCCAGGCTGTAGAGCGCCTGTGTCGCTTCGGCGAACAGGGGCGATTTGCCCGGCTCGGAACCTTTTTCGATGGCGCCATCGATCATGGCGAATTGCAAGTTCGGCACTTGTACAAGTTCGATCTTCTTTGCCGAAGGTTGGTAGAGGGATTTATATTGCTTTTTCAGTTCGAGTATTTTCATGTCAGTCTCCTTTGCGAATGACATTCTTGCCATATTTCTCTTGAAGTTGATCTACTACTTCTTGCAGCTTGCGTGACTTTTCGCTTCCTGCGTCCCACAAGCTGAGTTGGCGAATTGGGGCTCCGATTCCGCTGACGCCGACTCCGATCAGCCGCACGGGTTGGTTTGGCTTGCGGACGTCGTTCATCAATTTGACGGCGGTTTTGTAGATCTCATCTTCGTTGTCTGTGACGGCGGGTAAGGTGGTTTGTCTCGTCAGGGTGGTGAAGTCGGGCCAGCGGATTTTGAGTTTGACGGTCTTTCCGGCGAGGTCGCTTCTGCGTAGTTGACGTGCCACATCACGGGCTTGTTCGCGCAAGGTTTTTTCGAGAGTCTTCTGATCTTGGATGTCTACATTGAAGGTGGTTTCCTGACTCACTGATTTGGTTTCAGACTCGGTCGAAACCGGTCGGTTGTCGATGCCTTGCGCGTGGCGCCACAGGTCGCGTCCGTTTTCGCCGAAGAGGTTGACGAGTTCTCGTTCGGGCCACGAGGCAATGTCGCCGATGGTGTGGATGCCGAGTTCTGCTAAACGCGCGTTGGTTTTGGGTCCCACACCCCAGAGCATATCGGCAGGGAGGGGGGCGAGAAATTTGGCTTCTTCACCGGCTGGGACAACGGTGAAGCCGAAGGGCGGTCCGACCTCTCCCTTCGACTTTGCATTCGCTCCGCTCAGGGAGGATTTTTTCCCAACCTCGGTGGCGATCTTTGCCACAAGTTTGTTGGACGCAATGCCAATGCTCGAGGGTAGATTCAGTTCGGTTCGTATGGACAGTTGCAGGTCCAGAGCGAGGCGGGTTTTATCCGCTTGAATGTCGGAGATATCGAGAAAGGCTTCGTCAATGGAGATCTGTTCCACCAGCGGAGTCAGGTTGTGAAGTTTTTCCATCACCTTTTCGGAATATTCCCCATAGAGGCGATGCCTGCCAGGTACGATGATGAGGTCGCGGCACAGACGAATTGCGCGTGACATGGGCATGGCGCTGCGGACGCCATATGCACGGGCGGCGTAGGAACAGGAGGCGACCACACCGCGCTCGTTTGGCTTGCCGCCGACGGCGAACGGTTTACCGCGTAGTTGCGGGTTTTCCACTTCTTCCACCGAGCAATAGAAGGCGTCGAGGTCGAGGTGTAGGATGGTACGGGGCATATTTCCATTATACGTCAATGAAAAATGGGACTAATTGACCATGAAATTGTTTTGTTTTCTTATTGAACAATTATTAAAGAAAAGTTATACTATGAGAGCGTATAGTCAAAACGGAACTTTTCATTAAAAAAATTCGTCATTAACCGTGGTGACTTTTTTGGAGGAAGAAATGAGACCTGTTTTAAGATTTGTATCAACCCTGCTCCTGTTGGCGGTCTTGCTCACCGTCACACCGGGGACTGTCCCTTCTGCGAGTGCTGCGACCTGTTACTGGGCGCAATTCGTTGCAGACGTGACCATTCCGGATGGGACCAATTTTGCACCGAACACCGCGTTCAAGAAAACGTGGCGTCTGAAGAATATTGGCACTTGTGCCTGGAATAGCAACGATGTTTCGTTGATCTTTGACAGTGGTGAGCAGATGAAGGCACCCGCTTCGTTGGCGTTGCCAACTACTGTGAACCCTGGTCAGACCGTGGACATTACCGTGGATATGACCTCGCCTGCCAATGCGGGCAGCTACCGCGGTTATTGGAAGTTCAAGAGCAATAGCGGCGGCGTGTTTG
>JBAIYF010000277.1:0-1997 GCA_037916115.1 Anaerolineales bacterium | reverse complement strand
CCTGCTATTTTTTTCGATAACCCGGGCGGGACCCAGATCGCAAAACAATCCCTCGACCGCATCAACAAATATCTGCTTGAGAATAACGCCAATCACGAAGGCGCTTTCGCCACCAGCATTGCATCCGATGCGACCCTCGATGAAGCGCATCGCGCCATGGCAGATTTTTACAACGCCCCTTCTGCCGAAGAGATCGTCTTCGGCAACAACATGACCACGCTCACCCTGCACATCAGCCGTTCCCTTGCGCGTGAATGGAAGGAAGGCGACGAGATCGTGCTCACCCGCCTCGACCACGATGCCAACGTCACACCCTGGGTGTTAGCCGCGCAGGATAAGGGCGTGAAGGTCAACTGGGTGGATTTCGACGTGGAAGACGGCACGCTCAAATTGGATGACCTGCAGAAAGCGCTCGAACGCAAGCCGAAGCTGGTCGCGGTTGGGTATGCCTCCAACTCGCTGGGAACGGTCAACCCGCTGCAAAAGATCATCAAGATGGCGCACGATGCCGGTTCGCTCGTCTACGTGGACGCGGTGCAGTACGCCGTGCATGGTCCCATCGACGTGCAGAAGCTCGATGCGGATTTCCTCGTCTCTTCATCGTATAAATTCTTCGGTCCGCATGCCGGTATTTTGTTCGGCAAGCGCGACCTGCTGGAACGACTGGTCGCCTACAAAGTGCGCCCCGCCACCAACGAACTGCCCGGCAAGTTCGAAACCGGCACGCAAAACCATGAAGGCATTGCGGGCATCCTCGGTGCGATTGAATATTTTGAATGGGTGGGCAAAGAATTCGGCGGCGAATATGCCGATGAATTGAAACAGCAAGGCTACAGTGGGCGCAGACTGACGCTCAAGCAAGCCATGAGCGCCATCCACGCCTATGAGTTCGAGTTGAGCCGCGCGGTTCTCGCCACGCTCGAAGCGGTGCCCGGTCTGCGCATCTTTGGCAACACCGATCCACGCCGCCTCGACGAACGCATCGCCACCTTCTCCTTCCGCATCGGCGATATGAATCCGCAGACCATTGCAGAGAAGCTCGCCGCCGAGAACATTTACGTGTGGAACGGCAACTACTACGCCATCAACGTCTCCGAACGCCTCGGCGTGGAAGACAAAGGCGGCATGGTGCGCGTGGGTCCCGTCCACTACAACACGGTGGAAGAAATCGCGAAGTTGGGCGAAGTATTGAAGAAGATCGCCGGGTAAATCATCCAGAAATAAAAACAGGACACGAAGAACTTCGTGTCCTGTTTTTATGAATCCAAGCGGGTTGAGTGAAACCTGCCCTCCAGATCACCCAAACACCACAAAATCCAACGGTTCCAGAACTAGACTGTTATTGGCAGAGACGTGGTTGCGTCCATGTAGTTTTTTGAGGCTGGTAATAGCATATTGCTGAATAAGGCGCGGCACGATGGTCTGCGCGGATTCAGCGAAGTTGGCGAAGATCACGGCACGTTTGCCTGCATGGCTGCGGGTGAATGCCAGAACATGTTCATTCTCGGTGGGGATGATTTCCAACTCGCCGCCTGCAAAGACATCATGCGCTTTGCGCATCTCGATCATCGAACGGAAGCCGTGGAAGATATGCCCTTCGAGCGAGTGCAAGTTGTTGCGCTTCTTGTATTTGTCCCAATCCGCACGCGGACGATGAACCCAGCGGCTATCTCTTTCGTGGGCGGGGTCGTCGCGATAGGTATAGTCGTTGAGCGTGCCTATTTCATCGCCGAGGTAAATGAGGGGAATGCCGCCTACGCTCAGGATAATGCCGTGAATAAGCAAAATGCGGCGGATGGCAAGTTCCACTTCTTTTTCGCCTTCTTCATGCAAGGCTTTTTCCAAGCCAGCCAATGAGGCACACGTTCCACTGATGCGGCAATCACCAGTGATGGGATTCTCCTGAAAAGGCAGCCCGCGCGCGAAACTGCCGGGGAACCGTCCGCGATAGAAATCGTTGAGGAAGCGGCGATGATCGTATCCATTCACGCCGAGGA
>JBAIYF010000276.1:0-4343 GCA_037916115.1 Anaerolineales bacterium | reverse complement strand
GCTCGCGCAGGCGTCCGCGACAGAGCACGAATCCAATACGGAGACCCGGCATCAGCGAATGAGAAAACGTCCCGACATAGATCACGTCCGGGTCCAGAGCGCGAAGCGGAGTGTGCGGCATCCCATCATAAGTCAGGTCACGGTAGGTCGCATCCTCCACCACGGGCACATCATACTTGTTCATCATCTTGAGAAATTCATGGCGGGCTGGCATCGTCCAGCAGGTGCCGAGCGGATTTTGATGATCGGCAGTGACGAAGACAAAACGCGGACGGTCGTTTTCATCTTGAAGTTGCGACTCGAGCGATGCAAAATCGGGTCCGCTTTCGAGCAGGTCGAAGCCGCGCACGTTCAAACCGAGATATGCAAAATTCGTCCAATTGCCAAAGTACTGCGGCAGTTCGGTGAGAACTGTGTCACCGGGCGCTGCCATGGCACGGCTGACGAGCGAGACACCTTCGAGCACACCGTTAGTGATGAGAAGGTCATCGGGGTCGGCTTGAATTCCTTGTTTGACGAGATCTGCGCAGATGGCTTGGCGCAGTGGATAGTAGCCCTGCGGATGTTCGTAGTTGGCTGTCTTTTTTCCGTCGCGCCTCAACACCCGTTGACGGGAGCGGTCGAAGTCCTCAACCGGCATTAGCTCATCTGCGGGCGGACCATACCCAAGCGAGATCATGCCTTCTGTCCAATGCATGCGGCGGATCTCCGCAATGAGTTCGTCGGTTGGAAGAGCCTCCTGCTTGGGCAGTTTTTGGATCGCCACGGTGTTTTCGCTCAGTCCCTTTTCGATGTAGGTGCCGCTTCCCGGTCTGGATGCCAATACGCCGCGCGCCTTCAATTCTTGATAGGCATTGATGATGGTCGAGCGGTGGACGTTGTTCTGGTCTGCCAATGTGCGTGAAGGCGGTAACTGTGTGCCCGGCTTTAACTGTCCGCTGCGGGCGGCTTCGGTGATGTAATCGGCGACCTGCAAATAAAGCGGTTTGGTGGCGTTGGTATCTAAAGGGATGAGCAGTGTTTTCACGGTTTGGATTCTACCAGTTTGACCCAGGGCACCGTGACGGGTAATCCGCGCTCGTCATTGCCCGGCAGGAGCGCTTTGCGGTCTGCGATCAATACTGTGTAGCGTTCACCCGGCAAGACATCCAGCGCGATCAATGGGCTGCCCACACATTCAGTGGGAACCTGACATTCCGTCGCGCCGAAGTGATACTCTGTGGGGGCATTGGTGAGACGTGCATAGAAGACATACGTCCCCGGTGCGGGAACTGCCATATCCAGCGGAGGCGAAGTAGGCAGCAACGGCGCGGTATGCGTGCCCGCAGACATGAAGATGCCAATCGTCCGCCCGGTATACACTTCCTGCGCATAAAGCGTGGCAGAGAAGCCCGCTCCGCCTGCGCCCATGTTCAAGGCAATGTTGACGATGGCGGGCGTCCCTTCAAAGGTGGGCGAAGGGACTTGCGTGTAGAACGGTACGATCGTGGATGTCATAAACGCTTTTGGGTCCACGGTCGGCGGCTTAGTCATCTCCACGCTCATGGGGGTAGGGATGGGCAATTCTTCTGTGGGGGTATTCGCTGTGCAAGCAGCGAACAGAAAGATGCCCAAAGCCAGAGTAAGTAATATTTTTTTCATATTGCGCGCTCCTGATAATTTTGACCATTATAAAAACCAGCCCTGCTTTTCAAAAGGACCAATTTGCCCGCTGATTACCTACCAATTTGAATTTTGGAAGGACTATATTTTTGTAATATGGGAGTAGAATTTGACGTATAACAGTTTATAGTTAGCCCACTTTACTAATAAGAGGTTTTTCATGAAACTCATTGAGGCAGTTCTAGAGCGAAGCAGGGTCAAAATCCACTACTGGACGGGTGGGTTAGAAAATGCACCATTGGTTGTTTTCACTCATGGTGCTACGATTGACCATCACGAGTGGGATGCAACTTTACCTATCATTGGCGAACACTTTAGGGTTTTAGTGCTAGATGTACGTGGTCATGGTCGATCACGTCCTGCTCCTATGATTATCAAGGAAGCAGTACAAGATTTGCTCGATATTCTTGATGTATTACAAGTTAAGCAAGCAATTTTCATTGGACATTCAATGGGCGGAAACATACATCAAGAACTTGTGTTTCATCATCCAGAACGCGTGTTGGGAATGGTTTTTCTAGGTTGTACTTGGAATTTTCAGAAACTTACTGCTCTCGAATCTTTTAGTCTAAACATTGCTGGACCAATTTTCAAAATATATCCATATAGCCTGCTTGTAAATCAATCTCTTTCTGCAACAGCCACAACAAAAGAGGCACAGGAATTATTGCGCCCAGCGATGGAAAGTTTGTCTAAAGATGAGTTTGTACAGATTTTGATGGAAACTTCTTCATGTCTGCACTACGAACCAGAATATAAAATCAACAAGCCTTTGTTGATGATAGTTGGCGATAAAGATCAAACTGGAAACATTCGAAAGGTCATGCCGATCTGGGCAAAGAATGAGTCTGATTGTAAATTTGTAGTCATTCCAAATGCAAAACATGCTGCTAATTTGGACAACCCCAACGTCTTTCATAAAGAAGTTTTGGAGTTTTTATCAAGATTTAAGAACCTTCCCAAAATCGTGAGCTAACAAAGCGTGCAGCAACTGTTTTGAAAGTCAAGAGAAAAACCACCTCCAAAACTGAAATGCCCGTCCAAGACGGGTGGGTTGGACGGCTGGAATTAAACGAAAGGTCTACATGAAAAATTCCAATACACACGATCAACGCATCGCAAACCTGACCTTCGCCTCCGTCTATCCAATGTATGTCACAAAGGTGGAGAAGAAAGGCAGAACCAAAGCCGAATTGCATCAGGTGATAACGTGGTTGACGAATTTCGATGATAAGAAACTGCAGAAACTTATCAAGGAAAATGCGACGTTTGAAACCTTCTTTCAACAGGCTACACTGAATCCTAATGCACACCTCATCACCGGAGTAATTTGTGGTGTTCGTATAGAGGAAATCGAAAATCCGTTGACGCAGCAGGTTCGGTATTTGGATAAGTTGGTTGATGAATTGGCGAAGGGCAAAAAGCTGGAGAAGATTTTGCGCGGCTCGTAGGGTGTCGTGAAACTGTGTGTGATGGCTTCGGTTGTGTTTTGTGAACAACTCGAAGCCCAAGAAGTCATCTAAAACGCGGAGATCATAAATCTCTGCGTTCTCGTTTACAATACGTGCCGATGTTTGAATTCAAAATCACTTCCAAAAACAACCGCGCCCGCACGGGCATCTTTTCCACCCCGCACGGCGACCTCGTCACCCCGGTCTTTGCGCCGGTGGGCACGCAAGCCACTGTCAAAACGCTGACACCCGAACACCTCAAAGGCATCAATGCCTCGTTGGTGTTGAGCAATACCTATCATCTCTACCTGCGCCCCGGCGATGAACTGGTCCGCGATATGGGCGGGCTGCACAAGTTCATGCAGTGGCACAATCCCATGCTCACCGATTCGGGCGGCTTTCAGGTCTTTTCCCTTTCGCAGACCCGCAAAGTGGATGAAGACGGCGTGACCTTCAAAAGTCACATCGACGGGTCGATGCATCGCTTCACCCCGGAAAAATCGATTGCCATTCAAGAGAATCTTGGCGCCGACATCATCATGGCGTTCGATGAATGTTCCGACCCGAACGACCATGCCTACATCAAGAAAGCCATGGAGCGGACTCATCGTTGGGCGGAGCGTTCGCTGAAAGCCAAAACGCGTCAGGACCAAGCCCTGTTCGGCATCGTCCAAGGTGGGGTGGACCCTACGCTGAGAGCGGAGTCTGCCAAATTCATCGCCTCGTTGGATACACCCGGTATCGCCATTGGCGGTTTGTCAGTGGGTGAGACCAAGCAAGAGATGCACGACACGCTGGACGTGGTCACGCCGTTATTGCCGAAAAATAAACCGCGTTACCTCATGGGCGTGGGCACCCCCGAAGACCTGATCAACGGTGTTTTGCGAGGCGTGGACATTTTCGATTGCGTCTTGCCGACCCGTCTGGCGCGTCATCATTCCGCTTTTGCACCTGAGGGTCGCCTCAATATGATGAACGCGACCTTTGCGCGCGATGAACGTCCTATTGATGAGACCTGTGATTGTTATGCCTGCCAGACCTTTACCCGCGCCTACATCCGTCATTTGATCGTGGCGAAGGAACTCTTGGCTGGGACGTTGATCTCCATTCATAATCTTCGCGCCTTGATCCGTTTGATGGAAAACATCCGCGCCTATATTGCAGATGGTTCGTTCGAAGAACGCGCGCCCGGCTTGTTGAGTCAGTGGTCAAATAATGCCAAACGCGAAG
>JBAIYF010000275.1:0-4164 GCA_037916115.1 Anaerolineales bacterium | reverse complement strand
ATAGTAGCACAAATGTTCTTAGGTCAGTTCCAGCACAACCTCGATGAAAAGGGTCGCCTGATGATTCCGGCACGCTTCCGTGAGTTGCTGGATGGCGGCGCCTTCATTACACAGGGTTTTGACAAATGCCTCATGGTAATGACCGAGGCGTATTTCAAACAGGTCTATGAGCGCATCGAAGCCATGAACCTTGCTGACCCAACCGCTCGCCTTTTGCGCCGCTTGATCCTTTCCAATGCCTATCCGATCGAAGTGGACAAGGTGGGGCGTATCCTCGTTCCGCAGAACTTGCGCGCTTTCCTCGGTGTGCCGAGTGGTGAGCTGGTGGTGGCAGGGCAGGGCGAGTACTTTGAAGTGTGGACACCCGCAACCTGGGCTGAGCAGATGGCTTTGCTTCAGGACGTGGAAGCCAATAATGCGCGCTTCTCCACACTCGATCTTTCGAAAACGAATTCCGCGTCGTCGTAACGGTTGTTATGACTGCGCATAAACCTGTACTTTACCAAGAGATTATACACGCTCTGCAACCCCGCTCCGGCGGGCGGTATGTGGATGGCACCTTAGGCGCGGGCGGACACGCTCGCGGCGTCCTGGAGGCTTGCGCGCCAGATGGGCAACTGTTGGGTCTCGATGTGGACTCGCAGGCGCTGGCGATTGCTCGTGAGACCTTGGCTCCTTACGAGGGTCGCATTCATCTCGTGCAAGCCTCCCATATCACTCTCAGTGAGCAGCTTGCTTCATTGAAGTGGGACGGCATCGACGGCATCGTGCTCGACCTGGGTGCTTCGTCCATGCAGTTCGATAACCCCGAGCGCGGCTTCTCCTTCATGCAGGATGGTCCGCTCGACATGCGCTTTGGCGTCAACGCCACCATGAGCGCGGATGAGGTCGTCAACACCTTCGACGAGCGCGAACTTGCCGACATCATCTTCAAGTATGGCGAAGATCGGGATGCCCGCAGAATCGCCCGAGCCATCGTCCAAGCCCGACCGCTTCATACGACGGGTGAGTTGGTTGCCACCATTGAAAAAGCATCTCCCCGACGCGGTGACAAGACCCACCCAGCCACGCAGACGTTTCAAGCCCTGCGCATCGTCGTCAACGACGAATTAGTTGCAGTGGAGAAAACGCTCCCGCAAGCAGTGGCAGCCCTGAGGTCCGGAGGGCGATGCGCGGTGATCTCCTTCCACTCGCTGGAAGACCGCATCGTCAAGGAATATTTTCGAGAGCAGAGCAAGGATCTCATCAATCCGCCTTACGAACGAATTTATGAAGAGGAACGTAAGGCTGTTGTGAAGTTAGTAAATAAGAAGCCAATACTGCCGACCGAGGAAGAGATAAAAGAAAATCCCCGTGCGCGCAGTGCCAAACTTAGAGTTGTCGAGAAGTTGTAACCAATGTCATTGCGAGGAACGTTCTTGTTCTTCGCGACGAAGCAATTTCGCTGATTGCTTCGGGCGGAAAAGCACTGCCCTCACAATGACAGAATGACTATTATGAACATACCGAACGTCAACCTTCCCAATGTTACTCACCTGGTGCATGCGTACCGGGTTGCTCCGTGGCGCGTCCAGCGTCAGTGGATCGGTAATGCCTTGCTTATCGTGGTGGTGTTCGCGATGGTTGCGGCGTTGTACCTGACAGTGACCTCACGTACCGCCATTGCAGGACGCGAGATACAGGATCTGACCGAAGCCATAAATTACAGCCGGCAGGTTAGCAGCGACCTGCAAACCCAGCTTGCTGCGCTGACCTCTGCGGCTTCGATGGAAAAACGCGCACTGGCAATGGGCTTTCGCCCGGCTGAGCCTAAAGAGTTGGAGTACCTGGTCGTGCCGGGGTACGTCAGACATGACGCGGTTGACCTTGCTTCCTCTGCTGAACAGCAGTTGAATGTGTTGATCATTCCCCCTGAATACAACCAGTCTCTGCTGGATTGGATGGATGAGCGCCTCATCTCGGCGCGGAGATACCAATGAGACAGCAGTATGTATGGCGAAGTCAGGTTCTGGTGGGGGCTTTAGCTTTCTTTGCGCTTGCCATTGTCGTGCAAATGACCCGCATTCAGAATAGCCCCGAAGCGGAAGTGTTCCGCCAGCAGGCTGAGAACTACGCCTATGAATGGAAGACGTTCTACCCCAACCGCGGCGAGATCTACGACCGTAACGGTCGTTTGCTGGCAGGGGAGAAGATGGTTTACGAAGTTGGCGTGGACCTGAACGTGATGACAGACCCGCATGCCATTGCCTTTGCCGTATCCGATACGCTTGGTTTGAACTACGATCAATTGATGGAAGTTCTGCAAAACCCGCCCGAGAACATCACCTATGTTGTCCTTGCAGATTTTGTGGAAGCCCCGCAGGCGCAGTACTTGCAGGAACTGAAAAAAGCGTTGAATGAGCAAGCCGCTGAAGGAACATTTGGTGGCTTGACCGGGCTGCAGTTCAAGGCTCACCCCCAACGTAGTTACCCTGAAGAGTCTCTCGGCTCGAATATCATTGGGTTTGTGAACCGCGAAGGCAAGGGATACTTCGGTGTGGAAGAAAAATACGACACACTCCTGGCGGGCAACCCTGTTACGGTGCTGGTCCCCACCGATCCCAACAAAGCATTTGAGATCCCCCGCGCACCAGATGGAACAACTCTCATCCTTTCCATCAATCGCGACCTGCAAGCCGCTGCTGAAGACATTCTCGACGAAGCCATCGCTGATTATGGCGCGCGCGACGGCGTCATTGTTGTCATGGATCCGCAAAGTGGCGAACTCCTCGCCATTGCCACATCCCGCCGCATGGACTTGAACCAGTTCTGGAACTACAATTCCATTTACGATAACGCCACCGATTTCAACCCGGCGATCTCCAAGACCTACGAGCCCGGCTCGGTTTCGAAGATCCTCACCATGGCTGCCGCGCTCGATAGCGGAACCGTCACCCCCAACACCACCTACCTGGATACCGGCTCCATTCTGATCGGCGGCGTCACCATCCAGAACTGGGACCGCAACCCCTGGGGCGTGCAGAACATGGTTGGCTGTATGCAGCACTCGTTGAACGTCTGCATGGTCACCCTCTCCACACAGATGGGCGCGGGGACGTTCTACAACTATCTCGATGCTTTTGGTTTGGGTCACCTCACCGGCGTAGACCTGGCTGGGGAAGCATCTGGCAGGCTCAAGGTCCCGGGTGATTCGGATTGGTATCCTGTAGACCTCGGCACCAATGCCTTCGGTCAGGGCGTTTCCGTCACCCCCATTCAAATGCTGGCGGCTGTATCTGCAGTTGCCAACGATGGGCGCATGGTCATCCCGCACGTATTGTATGCCATGGTGCGCGATGGACGCCAATACAAAGTGCCCGACCAATTCGGTGCAACACCCATCTCCGAACAGACCGCTGATGTGCTGAGCGAAATGCTTGCCCTCTCACTCGAGTCTGAGTCTTCCATGGCTTTGGTTCCGGGGTATCGTGTGGCTGGCAAGACCGGTACCGCGCAAGTACCAGTGGATGGTATCTACGATGGAAGCAAGACCAACGCCTCCTTCATCGGCTGGGGACCGGTGGACGACCCGCAATTCATGATCTACGTCTGGCTTGAAACCCCCACCACATCCACGTGGGGTTCCGAAACTGCCGCGCCGGTATTCTCAGAAATGGCGCAGCGTACAGTTGTCATCATGGATATTCCCCCCGATAATATCCGCCAACAGCTTGTCAAAAAATAATATGCTTACACTTGCAGATGTACTCGAATCCCTAACCTCTTTTCGTCCCAGTAACGCCTCCCACGTCATCACCGAAGGCGTCATCGACTCACGGCAGGCAACGCCCAACTCGCTTTTTATAGCGGTTCCCGGCGAGAATGTGGATGGTCATGACTACCTTGGCGATGCCTTCAAGCGGGGGGCATCTTTTGCTTTAATCCAACGGGATGTAGACGCCTCATACCGGACCCTCGACCTGCGTGCAGGTCTATCGGCAGATACTACACTGGAAATTTCAACGCCCCTCTGCCTGCGCGTGGACAATACCATCTCTGCCCTGCAGCAGATCGCCCGCTTCTGGCGCCGTCAATTGAAAGACTTGCGCGTGGTAGGCATTACGGGCAGTGTGGGCAAATCCACCACCAAGGAAACAGTGGCAGATGTACTGAGCGTAAGATATC
>JBAIYF010000274.1:0-2526 GCA_037916115.1 Anaerolineales bacterium | reverse complement strand
AGGATGTTGATACCTTTCGCCGCGCCGCACATAGCATCAAATCCAACGCGGCAACGTTCGGAGCGACAGAACTTTCGTCGATAGCGCGTGAGTTGGAGATGATGGCGCGTGAGGGAAACCTTGAAGTGGGAGACAGGCTCAAGGTCATGAATGAAGCGTATGAAAAGGTCAAAACCATTTTGAGTGAGTTAAGGTGATCCGTATGTCAAACCCATCCTCCGAACCCGCCCGTCTGCTCGTGGTGGACGATAACAAGGTCAACCGCATGACGCTTTCGCGGAGCCTTGAAATCCAGGGGCACGTGGTGGAAACTGCCGAGAACGGCAGGGAGGGGTTGGAAATGTTCCGTACGGGCACATTCGACCTGATGCTGCTCGATATTGAAATGCCGATCATGAACGGCTTTGAAGTGCTGGAAGCCTGTCTGAAGGATGTTGACCTGCGCCAGATCCCCATCATTATGACGTCGGCGATGGAAGAACTGGATGCTGTGGTGAAGTGTGTGGAACTCGGCGCGGAAGATTACCTGACCAAGCCGGTGAACCCCATTTTGCTGCGGGCGCGCGTGAACGCCAGCCTTGAAAAGAAACGCCTGCGCGATGAGCAGCGCAAGTTATTCAGGACGTTCGCCACCAAGGAAGTGGCAGAGGAATTACTGCGCACGGGCTTCTCGCTCGGCGGGCAATTGGTGACCGCCAGTGTGCTTGTGGCAGATATCCGCTCGTTCACGTCCATTGCTGAAAGCCAGGACCCTTCCGATTCCATTGAACTATTGAACCAGTATTTCAGCATGATGTTCGATGCGGTGACCCAGAACGGCGGCATCATCAATCAGATCGTCGGCGACGGACTGTTGGCGGTCTTTGGCGCGCCGATCTTCTACGAAGACCATCGCGAACGCGCGGTGAAAGCCGCCTTGCAAATGCTGGAGCAGCTCAAGCTATTCAACGAGAGTCAACTATCGCAGGGCAAAACACCGATCCGCATCGGCATTGGGATCACATCGGGCAGAATGGTGGCGGGTTACACCGGTACACAGAACCGCGCCATCTACACCTGCATCGGCGACACGGTCAACCTTGCAGACCGTATCGAGGAGTACACCAAGGAGGCGCTGCGTCCGCTTTTGGTGGATCAATACACCCGTGAAGGGTTGCCGCAACACTACAAAGTGGAAGATTTGGGAAAGATCATTTTCAAGGGGAAAAATCAGGCGGTAAATGTTTTTGCAGTGCTGGAATAATTTTCGATCCAGAACGACCGGGTAAACACAGGGTTGATGCCTGTATAATCGGGCATCAACCCTATTTTTTCAAGAGGATATATGGACTCTCTACCAGATCGCCGCAAGGCGATTATTTACCTTGTCATTACCGCCATCCTTTGGAGTTCAAGCGGTCTATTCGTCAAAATTTTGGATTGGCAGCCGGTGGCGATCCTGGCTGGACGCAGTCTCTTCGCCGCGATCGTTTTTCTGATTTACCTGCGCCGCCTCCCGACTCAGTTTGGGCTGTGGCAGTTACTGGCAGCGGGGATGTTCATCCTGACCCAGTTCCTGTTCATCACCTCCACCAAAATGACCACGGCAGCAAATTCGATCTTCCTGCAATATACCGCACCGATCTATGTCATTCCGCTGGCATATTGGTTCCTGCGCGAAAAGCCTTCGCGGACAGATTACCTCGCCATGTTCGTCATCTTCCTCGGGCTGACGCTCTTCTTCGCCGATGAACTCAGCACAGACGGGTTTTATGGCAACCTGCTTGCCATCCTGAGCGGGGTGACATCCGCTATTATGATGGTCTCCTTCCGCGCTCAAAAGGATGGCAACCCGGCAGAGAGCAATCTCATTGCATTCCTTGTCACCGCAGGGTTTGGCTTTCCCTTCATTTTGCAAGAGACATGGACGGTCAACAGTTGGCTGATCCTTGCCTTTCTCGGCATTTTTCAGATCGGGTTTGCGTTCATCTTTTTCACCAAGGGTATCAAACACATTCCGGCATTGGAGGCGAATCTGATCGGTACGCTTGAGCCGGTTCTTAATCCGATTTGGGTATTCCTGTTCTACGGCGAGAGCATGGGGAGATTCGCCCTGTTTGGGGGGCTTATTGTTTTGGGTGGAGTGATCCTCAGCGCGGTTGGTAGTGCGAAATCAGCAAAAGAAGAAAAATTAAATTACAAGGAGACTTAAGATGATTCATGCTTTTGTACGTTTTACCGTGAATGACATTGAGAATTGGAAGCCGGTTTTTGTGGAAGCCGCAACACTCCGTAAATCATTCGGCTCAATGAACGCCCGCGCTTTTAGCAAAGCAGACAGCAGAAATGAGATCACTGTTCTGTTGACCTTTGAAAGCCGCGAAAAAGCAATGCAGATGTTTCTATCGCAGGAATTTCGCGAAGTGACCCAACGCGGCGGGATGCTCGCCCCACCCGAAGTGACGTTCGTTGATGAAGTCGCCACATTGAATTCATAACGAGCCGTTAAGACCCGAAAGGTTATAGCAAGAAAGGTCTACAATGATC
>JBAIYF010000273.1:0-1779 GCA_037916115.1 Anaerolineales bacterium | reverse complement strand
CGGCATTATCAGACGTGCCGCGCGCCGCGAGAAAGACATACGGCACCTGCCGTTTTTGGATCTCTGCGGCGATGCGCGCAACCTGCGCTTGCTGCGAGACGAGCAGATGTTCGATACGCTCAGGCTGCTCGGAGATCTCAGAGAAAAGGGTCATGTGTTGATTCTACGCCTGTTTGCCCCTTGACAAAATATTTAGTCTAACCTAAAATATATTTAGTTGAAACTAAATTTTAGAGGTACGTAATAAATGAACTCATCGTATTACATCGAACATCAGGAGAAACTCCTGAGCCAATTCAGAAAAAAAGAGGAAAGCTTCAAGCACATTCTTGCTTTGGAATTTTCCGCCGAAGCCGAAACCATCCTTCAAGAAATGCACGCGGAATTCCTTGCTATGCTGCCCCGCCTGCCCTACATTGGCGGTGACAAAAACCTTCTCACAGAAAACCTGGTCGTTTCCGCCTGGTTCCTGAGCCTTTACAAGACCTTGAAAAAACGGGGGTACGATGATGATCTCATTGGTGATCTGTGCTATCGAATTGCAGAAGACTTTGTTCGCAAGCAGCCGCAGTGGGCGGCGAAACTTCAAGGCGTGTTGGCAGGGACTGGACTGTTCAAATTCATATACCGCAAACTCAGCGAAAAATCGCAAAAGCGCGAGTATTCCGGCGATTTTGTTGTTCAGTTTGTGGAAGGCAGCGGCGAGCATTTTGATTACGGCTTTGACTTCACCGAATGCGGAATTTGCAAACTTTTTCAAGCAGAGAACGCAAGTCAGTTCACAAAACACATGTGCCGCATCGACTATCTGACCACCAGCTTCAATGGGATTGAACTGATCCGCACCGGAACCATCGCCAACGGACACGAGAAATGTGATTTCCGCTTTCGTAAATTGAAGAACAATTAACAGGATCTCCCCATGCCCAAGACCGTAACCAAATCTGCACAAGATTATCTTAAGCGTATTTACGAGTTGACCGAAGACGGCTCGTCTGCCAGCACCAACGACCTGGCGCGTGAGTTGAACATTAAACCCGCTTCCGTCACCGGCATGATCCAAAAACTTGCCGCCGAAAAGCCTGCGCTGGTTGAATATCAAAAGCATCAAGGTGTCACACTTACAACGGCTGGCAAACGTGCCGCTTTGGAGGTCATCCGCCATCATCGTTTGCTTGAGACCTGGCTGGTGCAAACCCTCGGCTACACATGGGATGAAGTGCATGAAGAAGCGGAACGGCTTGAGCACGTGATCTCAGAGGATTTCGAACGCCGCATCGCCGCCGCCTTGGGCAACCCCACCCGAGACCCACACGGCGAGCTCATCCCCACCGCGGATCTGAAAATGCCCGTGGACGACTCGACGCCGCTCTCGGCGCTGCGCCCAAACCAAAACGCCACGATTCAGCGCGTCATTGCCCAAGACCCTGACCTGTTACGCCATCTCGACGGTTTGGGTCTCACCCCTGGCATTCAGATCGAAGTGACGGAGTACTCCGCGTTCGACAATAACCTGACGGTCAGGATCGGGAAGAAATCCAATGTTCTTGGTTTGAACATCACAACAAAGATATTTGTCGAAATCTCAAAATAATTTTTATAAATAGAAAGGTTTTACAACATGAACGAAACAATTTTCAGAATTCTTGCCGGGCTCGTCCTTTTTACAGGGGCAGGCATCTCCATTTACTTCCGTATCAAAGCCGACCGCGACTCGGGCGAAAGACTCTCCCGCAGCGCAGACGGCACACCGATGATGCTGGTCATCCGCATCTTTGG
>JBAIYF010000272.1:0-6296 GCA_037916115.1 Anaerolineales bacterium | reverse complement strand
AAGCCGTGGCGGATCAATTGATGGCAGACGGGTTTTCACTTGGGGGTAAAAAGATCGATGCCAGTATCATGTTCGCCGACATCCGTTCGTTCACCACGCTCTCCGAAAAAAGCGACGCGGCGGAAGTGATCGACATGCTCAATGGCTATTTTGCCTCGATGTTCGAGCCGATCTCGCGGCATGGCGGCATTGTGAACCAGATCATCGGTGATGGGTTGATGGCGTTGTTCGGTATTGCCCGAAACATTGGCGACCACCGCGAACAAGCCGTGCTCGCCGCGCTCGAAATGCAGAATGCGTTGAAAGCGTTCAATGAGGTCCGGGAGGCTGCGGGCAAGCTGCCGATCCGGATCGGGGTGGGGATCGCCAGCGGCACGGTGATCGCCGGGTATGCGGGCACACAGCACCGTGCCACTTACACCTGCGTGGGCGATACGGTCAACCTGGCATCACGGATCGAGACATACACCAAGGAGGCGGGCAAAGCGATCCTGATCGATGCGGAAACATTGAAGGGGCTGTCCAAATCCATTGAGGTCGAGCCGCTGGGCGAGGTCGTATTCAAAGGGAAGACGTTACCGGTAGCAACCTATGCGGTCTTGCATTGACCCGCCGCATGGTCGGGCAAACGCAGATCGATCAAACAGACAAGGAGAAACGGATGGCACAAAGGTCATCGTCGGTACGCAAGACTTTTATGAGTAACCCTAAGCCGGAAAAAACAGGTGGACGAAAACACACTGCTGTTGGCAGTTCGCATTTGATCGAACCCATCCGCCAACTGGCGTGGACGGGTCAGCACGCGGCGGCGATTGACTCAGCGACCCAAGCCTTAGCCACGCCGAAGATAAAACCCGCCGAGCAAATGTCCCTGCTCGACCTGCGCGCGGAATCCTACATCGCCCAAGGCAAGCTCGACCTGGCGATGAAAGACGCCAAGGCGATGATGAAGATCGCCCAAAGCGGGAAATCGGGAAGCGGGAATCGTAAATCGG
The DNA here is from genome assembly GCA_037916115.1 of Anaerolineales bacterium. Taxonomy (GTDB): domain Bacteria; phylum Chloroflexota; class Anaerolineae; order Anaerolineales; family Villigracilaceae; genus Villigracilis. The sequence goes on along the minus strand of JBAIYF010000272.1, from coordinate 5,301 downwards.
GAGCCTCCCCACAAATCCCGATTCCCAAATCCCAAATCCCAGCACTGCAAGCGCAAGCCCTAAACCGCCTCGCCCTCGTCCAAATGCGCACGGGCGACTTGAAAGCCGCGGTCAAAACCGCAACCACCGCCGTCAAGGCAAGTGCAGGCAATCGTCAATCGCTTGCTCTCTCCCTCTTCCGCCTCGCCGAAGCGCAGGGACGCACCCAAAAGAACCAAGCCTCCATCGAAAACGCCCAAAAAGCCGTAGACCTCTACCTCAGCCTCGGCGACCTCTCCGGCGCGGGGCGCGCTTATTGGGCAATGGCAAATGGCTACTCACGCGTTGGGCCGATCGAGAAATTTACGGAAGCGGCAAACAAATCCCTGGAATATTGTCAGCAAGCAGGCGATAACTACGGAATCGGCAACGCCTTCAACACCCTCAGTTTGACGGATGTTGATATTACCGATTCCATTCGGAACTGCCAGCAATCCATGAAAGCCTTTGAAAAAGCAGGATACATGGAACGCCTGCAGGTTCCCAAAGGAAATCTGGCTATTACCTATCTTGAACTGGGTTTGTACTCACATTCCTATCGTTTGCAACGCGAGGTCATGGAAGCCAACCGTAAAATGAATGCCAAACTGGGGTTTATTTATTCCCTTGGCAACATTACAGGCATTCAGATAACCATGGGGCAACTCGAAACCGCACAGGCAAACCAGCGTGAATATGAAGAACTTGTAAAAACGCTTGGGGATCCAAGCTCCGAGATGCAAGTGCAGGCGAATCAGGCAGACTACTATTTTGTCAAAGGCGATCTCAAAGCCGCCATTCACCATGAAAAAACGGCGCTAAAGATCGTCCAGCAAAATCAACTTGGCAGGGATATTTCCGCACTTACCGAGTTGGGCAAACTGCACCTTGCCGATCGCGACCCCGTCAACGCGCTCAAGGCAACAAAGAAAGCCACGACTCTGCACATCGCTCAAAACTTTGCCAAGCAGGATGGTTACACCCAACAAGCCATCTGGTGGCGGCATGCCCAAGCCCTGCTTGCCAACAAAAAGAACAAAGAAGCCCAGGCAGCCCTCAACCGTGCCTATGACTTTTTGCTGGAAAGCATTCAAAACATCCGCGATGAAGGGCTGCGCCGCAACGCGCTCAACAAGGTTCTCGAAAACCGCGAGTTGCTTACCTACTGGGTGAACGATGGTGCCAAACGCAAACTACCCAAAGAACGCCTCTACGCCCATCTCCACATCGAATCCAACCTGCGCGAACCCTTCCAACGCCTCGCGGATACGGGTCTGCGCCTCAACGCCCTGAAAACCATCGGCGACATCCAAACCTTCCTTGTGGAAGAAGCCACAGAGTTGAGCGGCGGCGAGCGCGTGATGTTGATTCTCGAAAACGATGGCAAACCCGTGGTAGCGGAATCCCTGCTCCCACGCGGAGAAGACGCCTCAGCCGTTCTCAAATCCATCAGCAAACACCTCGCCCAAGCCCGCCTCACGCGGACCGTGCAACTGATTCTGCCCAAGAAGTCTGGTCTCAACCGCATTATTTCCCCGCTCATCGCCCAAAACACCCTCCTCGGCTACCTCTACGTAGACATGGACTCGCTCTACGGTTCCTTCGACAACACCGACCGCGACATGCTCGGCATGTTGGCGAATCAAGGCGCGGTGGCGTTGGATAATGCGGGTTTATTGGAAGGACTCGAGCGCAAGGTCGAAGAACGAACCGAAGCGCTTAATCAACGCGTGGACGAACTCGCCATCCTCAACTCCGTGGGTGAAGCGATGGCGAAGACGCTGGATGTGAAGACGGTCACGAAGATCGTGGGCGATAAAGTCCGTGAAATTTTCAAAGCAGATGCCAGTATCTTTCTGTTGGACACTGAGACAAACCTCATCTACACCCAATATGAATATGATGAAGCCGAAGGTGGGTATGTGGATTACATCTAACCCTTTCCACTTGGCAAAGGCTTGACGTCAAAAGTAATTGCATCGCGCCAGCCATTACTGATGGGAACGCTGGAAGAACAAATGGAAAATGGCGGTTATATTCCGCCCGAAGCGTTGGAACAAGGTTCAGACGTCTTTGCCCAATCTCAATTATTTGTGCCGATCATCGTAGGCGATAAGGCAATTGGTGTTGTAAATATCGCCAGTTACAAACAACACGCCTTCAACGAAAACCACAAGAACCTGCTGCAAACACTCTCCGCCAATATGGGAGTCGCCATCCAGAACGCGCGGCTCTTTGAAGCTGAGCAGGAGCGCGTCGCCGAGTTACAGATCATCAACTCCATCCAGCAGGGACTCGCCGCCGAGTTGGACTTCCAAGCCATTGTGGATCTGGTTGGTGATAAGTTGAGCGAAGTGCTGAATACTGGCGATCTTGGCATTGGTTGGTATGACGAAAAAACCAATCTAGTTCACTATCTTTACGTCTATGAAAAAGGTGAGCGATTATCCATTCCGCCAACGCCTCCCGCCCCTGGCGGACAGTTTGAAACCATGCGAAAGACCCGCCAACCCATTGTTTGGAATACACCCTCAGATTACATTGGGGCGAATGTAGAAGGCACAGAACCAAGCAAATCGCTGGTCGCCATCCCCATTATTAGCAGTGACCGTGTGCTTGGTACGATCAGTATCGAAAACTACGAGCGCGAAAATGCCTTTGGCGAATCGGAAATCCGCCTGCTGACCACCATCGCCGCCTCGTTGGGGACTGCGCTCGAGAACGCCCGTCTCTTCGATGAGACCCAGCGCCTCTTCAAAGCCGAGCAGGAACGAGTCGCTGAGTTGCAGATCATCAACTCCATCCAGCAGGGACTCGCCGCCGAGTTGGACTTCCAAGCCATAGTGGATTTGGTCGGCGATAAACTGCGGGAGGTGTTCCAGACTCCTGATCTTAGCATTGCCTGGTATGACGAAAAAGCCAATCTGGTTCATTATCTTTACAACTACGAACATGGAAAGCGCTTACAACAAGCGCCGCGTCCGCCCCTTTCAGGCGGAATATTCGAGACAATGATACAAAACCGCCAGCCAGTTGTGCTTAATACCCTGGCTGATGCTAACGAACTCAATGCGCCAACCATTCCAGGCACGGATGAAAGCAAATCATCCGTCTTTGTCCCCGTGATCAGCAGTGACCGTGTGCTTGGTCTCATTGGCATGGAAAACTACGAGCGCGAGAACGCCTACGGTGAATCGGAACTGCGCCTGTTGACCACCATCGCCGCCTCACTGGGGACCGCGCTTGAGAACGCCCGTCTCTTCGACGAGACCCAGCGGCTGCTCAAGATCACCGAAGAACGCAACGCCGAACTTGCCATCATCAACAGCGTGCAAGCCGCTCTCGCTGCCGAGCTCAACATTCAGGGCATCTATGATGCCGTCGGAGACAAGATCCGCGAGATCTTCCAGAACAAAGACACGGATATTCGCATTTACGACCCTCAAACCAACCTCCTGCATTACCCCTACGTGTATGAAAACGGAGAACGCTTGAGTGTTGACCCAGTACCCTTGCGTGAGACTGGGTTTGTTTCACAGGTCTTCCGCACTCGCCAACCCCTGGTCGTCAACGAAAATATGCTTCACCACGCAGAACAATCTGGTTCGATCATTGTTCCAGGCACTCAACTTGAAAAATCGCTGGTCATGGTGCCTTTGGTAGCAGGCGATCAGACAAGAGGCGTGATCACTCTGGTGGATATGGAGCATGAACACGCCTTCAGCGACTCCGACGTACGCTTGCTCTCCACGCTTGCCAATGCCATGAGCGTCTCGTTGGAAAACGCCCGCCTCTTCGATGAGACCCAGCGCCTGCTCAAGATCACCGAAGAACGTAACGCGGAACTCGCCATCATCAACAGCGTGCAAGCCGCCCTCGCCGCAGAGCTCAACATTCAGGGAATCTATGATGCCGTCGGCGACAAGATCCGCGAGATTTTCAACAATGCAGATGTGGGCATCCGCATCTATGACCCGCAGACAAACTTGATCCATTATCCGTATGTTTATGAATTTGGAGAGCGTGTTTTTGTTCCCTCCACGCCACATCAAGAGGCCGGTTTTAGCGGACATGTGATGCGCACTCGTGAGACGCTGGTCATCAACGAAAACGTGGACGAAGAGTCGCGAAAATACGGCAGTTATATTTTGGGGGATACAGCCGCTTCCAAATCCGAATTATTCGTGCCGCTGATCGTAGGCGACCAGGCACGCGGCTTAATCAACCTGAGCGATTACCAGCGCGAACACGCCTTCAGCGAATCAGACGTGCGTCTCTTGCAAACGCTTGCCAATTCCATGAGCGTCGCCCTCGAAAACGCGCGTCTCTTCGATGAGACCCAACGCCTGCTCAAGATCACCGAACACCGTGCCGCCGAGCTTGCCATTATCAACTCGGTGCAGCAAGGGCTCGCCTCCAAACTGGATATGCAGTCCATTTACGACCTGGTCGGCGAGAAGATCCGCGAGATGTTCAATGCCCAGACCTTCCTCATCAGTTCGTTCGACCACGAAAAAGAAGTTTCCAAGTTGGAATATGCCTTTGAAGATGGGCAACGGATTTTTGATGATGAGTTATTGCCATTGTTCAGCCCTGCCAATAAACTGATGATCGAGACCCGCCAGCCGATTATCATCAACGAGAATGGACCTGAAGCATCAGAGCGTTACGGGTTCAAGCAGCTTGAAGGTACAAAAATCGCAAAATCAATGATCTTTGTTCCCTTCGGGACGGGTACCCAGGTCAACGGCTATTTCAGCCTGCAAAACTTCGAGAAAGAGAACGCCTTCAGCGAATCAGATATCCGCCTGCTGCAAACGCTGGCGGGCAGCATGGGCGTGGCACTCGAAAATGCGCGTCTGTTCGACGAGACCCAGCGTCTGCTCAAGATCACCGAAGACCGCGCCGCCGAACTTGCCATCATCAACTCGGTGCAGGAAGGGCTCGCTTCCAAACTGGATATGCACGCCATCTACGAACTGGTCGGCGACAAACTGTGCGAAGTGTTCGACTCGCAAGACCTCGACATCCGCCTGCTCAACCAACAGACAGGCATGGTGGATTTCGTTTACATCCGCGATCATGGCGAAAAAATCCAGGTTGCCCCTACTACTTTGGGAGGCATATCAAAACGCGTGATTGAATTACGCCAGCCGCTGATCGTTAACGAAAATATGGCACAGTTCACGCAAGAGGTCGGTGCCATGATCATCCCCGGCACAGAACTGGAAAAATCGCTCATGGCGGTTCCCATTATGACGGGGAACACTGCCATCGGGCTCG
>JBAIYF010000271.1:0-1645 GCA_037916115.1 Anaerolineales bacterium | reverse complement strand
CAATGCCGCCCAAGTCCGCACCATGACAGCCCGCGCACAAAGACTGCACGCGGTGCTTGCCCAACTCCAAACTGGCTTCATCAGTCGGCAAAACAATATCCGACGCAGGGAACTCATACGTCTTGTTGAAACGGGCATTCCCCAACAAGAACATCACCACCCCCGCAACCAGTAACAACCCCACTAAAGACCCCAACACAATTCCGATCCATTTCAATACTTTCATTTACATTCTCCTTTGGCATAAAAATCTGGCGACTGTTCATCTTACATAATTCCAAAGCAAAAATCAATTATGAAATCCTCTCAGTTTTTCGTATCACCAGCTTCAACCCCGACCATTGCTCGCTCACCGCGCACACTTTCACATCCACAAACCCCAAGGGCAGCGCGATCTCGCGGATCACATCTTCGGTAATATCTGTCTGCATCTTCGCAGATTTTTTATACCATGAGACCCACACAAACCCATCCTGTTTGAGTTCCTTTCGCAATTTGGAAAGCAATGCATTCATCTCAGTACTTTCCACCACAAAAATATGCGCTGCGTCAACAGGCTGCGATTCCTTCACGGTCAACTTTACGCCTGCTGGTAATTCACCCAGCCACGCCTTGTATTCCCTCGGCATGTTGACCATCCACACCGTGAGCGGCGTTTTATCAAAACCCAATTTCTTTGCAAGCGGCGTTCCCGAATAACCATGATTTTCCATTTTCATACCTCCAAGTTTGAACAATTATAAAAGCAAAGGAAATAGCACCCTTGACAAAAAGTAAAGTTTTCTTTACAATGCAAAAGTCAAGTAAACTTTACACAGGAGAAAGAATGAAACAACAAAAAATACTTCGATTTGTTACTACAGCAGTCGGTATTGGCACCGCAATGAGTGTCGCGCTGAAAGATACAGCAGTCGGCATGGCAATTGGCGTCGCGATCGGGTTTGCATTCACTTTTTATAATCCATCCTGCCAAACAGACAGCGAGGAAAAATGAACCAAAGTCAATTGATGAAACGATACAACAAAGAACTGTTTATTGCATTGGTAGCCTACACCCTGCTCTTGGTGGCAAGTATCCTCATCTTGAAAAATATTGAACTTTCTAAATTATGGCAGGTGATCATCACCCTCCTGCCAGCCATTCCCACCGCATTTGTCATCCTTGCCATCATGCGTATGCTCATCGATAGCGACGAACTCCAGCAGCGCATTCAACTTTTCGCCACAGCCTTCTCTGCTGCGCTAACGGGTTTCATCACCTTCAGTTACGGCTTCCTTGAAAATGTCGGCTTTCCCAAATTCTCCACCTTTCTGATCTTCCCCATGTTGGTCGCATTTTGGGGCATCAGCCTTGCCTACTTCTCAAGGAAATATCAATGAAGAACCGCCTCAAAGTTCTGCGTGCCGAGCGCGATTGGTCACAAGCAGACCTTGCAGATAAACTGAACGTCTCACGGCAAACGGTCAACGCCATCGAAACGGGGAAATACGACCCAAGCCTGCCGCTGGCATTCGCCATTGCAAAACTCTTTGAAATGAAAATCGAGGAGATCTTCTTCCCCGAATAAAAAGAAGCGGACTTGAAGTCCGCTTCTTTCTTAAGTCTGGTTTGATTCACCGCTTCAAGCTTTTTCTTTGCTGAAAA
>JBAIYF010000270.1:0-2276 GCA_037916115.1 Anaerolineales bacterium | reverse complement strand
AAAGCCAAAACAAGCACCCGATATTGATCGGGTGCTTGTTTGATTCTATAGCTATAAATTTCACTTACATCTCAATGATGCAGGGTGCTTCGTCTTTGACGATTACACTCTCGCCGTTGGGGAAGGTGACCGTGGTCTGCTCCTGGGCGCGGACAATCGTCAAGCCCTTGTACCGAATCGTTACCGGGAACGGGAAGAGGTTGCGTCCCTCCAGCCGGACTTTCGTTGCGGAGTACACCGTCACCCCCAGCACCTGCATGAACAACCCCACCGGCGCGAACCCAGTCAGCGAATTACGTTCACCGATGCCTGTCCCCTTCTCAGCATGATAACGCTGATAAAAGGCGCGGTTCTGTTTCAAGTTCTTAATGATGGCATTCATGATATATGCCGTCAGGCGTGTTGCCTCAGCGCGGAAGCCATAATGCAGCAACCCCTCGATCAGCAGCACATTCCACGGCAGGCTGACGCCCATCGAAACCGACTCGGCTTCTTTATCCGGCACAACTGGCAGGGCAGGCATTCCAAACGGTCTTGCAAACCTGTCCGGTGTCATCAAGTTTCTTCCGATCATGGCGTAAGCACGTTGTTCTTCGAGCGCACCCGCCCACAACGGCAAGGCAAGCGTAATGTCTTCACCGGTCGTATCCACAACGCGGATGTTGACCTTATCCGTCTCTTCCAACCCTGTCACAGTGACACGCCCAACCTGAGAGAAAAGCATCTGTGTGGTGGCAACCAACCCGCCCGAGCGCCACTGGAATTGATGCCCGGATATGACTTCGACCTCACCCTTGGACTTGGTGAAGTATTCAGCAATCTCCACCTCGGGGCGCTTCACCGCCGGACTTTTGGTCTGGATCTCCACCAACAGCCGCACCGGCGTCTCAGACTCGAACTTCGGGCGCATTGAACCATCGCCCTTGCGTTTGGCAATAACTTTGTTCTTTGTTACCTGACCCGTTTCACGGTCACGGTAGGAGAAAAACGAGGTCTCCGCATTCCAACCCGCATCGAGCGACTCTCGTAACTTCGCCGCCTGGGCAGCGATCAAGGTTGTCTCTTCTTCAGGCTTGCCGAGTTTCTTCGCCATCTTCACGAGCGTCTGTGCTTCGCGATAAAGCATGGCTTCCAACGCCGGGCTGTGGACGTAGGATACATCCAACCCTTGCGACCAGGGATTCCACACATCGAAGAGCGGGTTGTCTTCCAAACCAGTTTGTAGAATATGGTCCCACTCAGGCGCACCGTCGCGGTTGCGGTCGTGCTCACCAGAGAACCACGACCAGAAGAATTTGAAAAGTTTCGGGAAGACCTCGGCAAGGAACGCCTGATCCTGCGTCGACTGATAATACTTCCATGCCATGCCTGCAAGAATCGGCATCGAAAGGAAACGTCCGCGCTGACCGGCGATGCCGGGTTTGCCGTCCACTTCGCCATCTTCGTCCTGCGTGTGCAGAAAATTAAGTAAGAGGTTTTTCGAAACCTGCGGTGTGATCGTCAGTACGTTCGCAAGATAGCAGGCATCCAACGCAAATTGCCCGCCCCAGGCGGGCGGATAATCGGTGCCATCCCCTTTGTTCGAATGTCCATGGTCGCTGTGACGCGCCTGCACAAAGGACGGGTAAGGCAATTGGTCACTGTGCATGAACAAGGCATGCGCGGCTTTCTGGCTGAACGCAAAGGCGGCATCCCATTCTGTATCCCCAGTACGGATGTCGAGAGTCTGGCTCTCGTTGAGCATTTCAATGCGGGTCAACTCTGCCTGCCAGGGGCGTGCGGCGGTCTTGCGCGCAAGGTCGAAGGTTTCGGGGATGGTGTCGAGTGCGGCTTCGGCGAAGGAAATGGTTCGAGTGGTGCCAGGACCCAGTTCAAGGTCCAGCATGAGCGAAGAGTGGGGACCGGGTCCGTGCTTGGGTCCACCCGTCATGAATATCACGGGGGCGATTCCGCTGGTTTGCCCGGCAAGGATGTTGACCAATTGTTGTTGAGTAGGGATGATGGATTGCCCATTGAGCGGGGCAAGCGCGGCGCACACTTCCAATTGAATGTTGCGCACCGCATTGGATTTGTTGGTGAGAGTTAGGCGCCCGGCAACGGCATGCGAATCAGGCACCCAAAAATCGACGGATGCCTGCAAGTTTTCGACGGGAACAAAATCGAGGGTTAAGAAGTTTGGATAGAAGCGCCGCAGCGACGGTTTGACCGGGAAGGTGTTAGGGTCTGTGACGACGTTCGTACCTTCGGTGAAGCGTAAAAAAAGACGCATCGAGCGC
>JBAIYF010000269.1:0-3111 GCA_037916115.1 Anaerolineales bacterium | reverse complement strand
ACTAAACTACTAAACTATCAAACTACTTGAAAGCCACCGTTGGTGAGGCGACCTTGCCCGCATACGTGCCGCGGGTCTTTTCTCGCATTCCCCGTTCAAAGGCGCGGCGTTCCGCTTTCATCGCGTCGATCTTGCGCTGCACGTGCGGAGAGAAGAAACCCGCATAGCGCTTCTGCAATTCAGGGCGCATCCAGTCCGAGCCGCCTACTTTGCCGCGGCAATTGGGAGCGCCGCAAAGGCAATCGAACTCATCGTAGGGCATCGTATCGCACATGGCATAATCGAAACAAACTTCCTCGCCGATTTTGATGTCGCGCATGGCAACAAGTCCAATCTGGCCCGAAAGACCGGCGTTCGGGTTGCACGAGTGATTGACATAATCTCCCTCACCAATGGGGCGCGGCACCAGGAAGTGTCGGTCTTCGACCTGGAGACATAACATGCGCTCACGTTCGGGAAGGTGGATAAAGGTCTCCCATTCATACACAACGCCGCCGAAAACAGCGATCAACTCACCCTTCTTAATAGGTTCGATGGCAAAAATGCTGTTTCCGCTTTTATCGGCTTTCAGGCGACCTTCCAATTTAGAAGACAGATAGGAACTCGGTTGCTTGGACATTCATACAATCACCTTTCGTTTTGTGGATTAAAGATGAACAGCGCCTCCCGCGGTGGACGAGCCGCGAAAAACGCCATTGATGAACAAATGATACATCAAATGCCCTGCATGTAAAGGTTTTAAACCATGCAGATTATGTTGATTCTGTTAATGATTCGTGATTGTGCAATCCCCCGTGATACATAAACGATACTTCACGAACTTGTTGGATGCAAAAATGGTATTGCGGATTCAAAACAGACTCGCGCCTCTTTCCCCGCTCAAAATTGATTCTACCCATTTGCATCTACTCTCCCTGATATCTAAGAAAGCGTCTGAAAAGTCTTTTTAACCACAGATGAACGCAGATAAAAGGGATAAGAAACTCTTTGGCTGATGTATCAAAAAACAGTGTTCATCTGTGTCTTTCTGTGGTGAATCTTTTTGTTTTCAGACACCCTCTAACTTTACGAATTTACTGATCTACCAACCTGCCGCCTAATCACTCCACCTCGCGCCCCAATCGGGTTCGGGGTGGTTGGTGATCTGCCGCAGACCGGAACCATCTCGTTCCATGATGTAAAGGTCTGCCTGGTCATTGTTTCGCAGCGAATTAAAGACAATATATTGCCCATTGGGCGAATAGGATGCGCCCGCGTTATTCCCGCCATCCGTCAATTGTTTAAAAGACCCTGTGTTCACGTCGATCTCAAAGATGTCCTTATCTCCGAACGGACCGGCATACACCAAAAGGGACGCGCCGTCTGGCGACCAATCCACGCTGCCGCCCACGCCCTGCAACCCTTGAGACATCTTTATATGATTGCGTCCGTTCGCGTCCATGGTGAAGATATCGTATTCCTGCGGCGTTCCATTGTTCATGGCGTAGGCAATCCGATCCCCCTCTGGCGACCAGGCAACCGAGACAATGTCTCCGGCGCCAGTGTAGATCAAGCGCGGATTCAACCCGTCCGCATTCACCATCCATATGGCGGTAGGACCTTCACCCACCCGATTGGCAAAAACGATGAAGCGCCCGTCTGCCGAGTATTCCGGCGCAATGACGTTGCCAACATTGAGCGTCACCTGAAAGACATCACGCTCGTCAAAATTCAGGGTGAACAGGTCGAATGGGCCGTTGCGGTTGGAGGCAAAGAGGATCGCCCCCCCGTCTGGCGTAAAGACGGGGTAGTAGTTGCTTGCGTCCATGTCCGTTAGTTGCACAAGCCCGCTGCCGTCGCGGTTGACCAGGCAGATCTGGTTGTAATCTCCGCGTGTGCAAGTGAACACGATCCGCCCGCCGCTGGTGGAGGTGGGACGGGCTGTGGGTGTGATGCTCGGCACGGGGGTGATGTCTATGGCAAAGGGCGTGAAAACAATGGGAGTTGGCAAGGGTATTTCTTCTGCCGGGCGGACGAAGAACAGGAGCGAGGCAAACCCGGCGATCAAGAGGAACACCACAATGGGAATTCCCCGGTTTCTTGGCGCGGTTTTTGCCTTTGGACCCGAAATGGATGCAAGGCGTTCTTCAAGCGGAGCGGCATCTGCGCTGACGGAGGTCAGTGTGGGTGGGGGGAGAAAGCTCCAGGCGGCGAGAATGTTTGAGATGACAGGAGCAGCCTCAGGCTTGGCGCGAGCCGGAACTTTATCCAAAGAGATTTGTGCGGCAAGGGCAAGTGAGGAGAGTAGTTCTGTGTTGTTTTTCAGGCGGTCTTGCGGGTCTTTACGCAACGCCCAGAGGAGCATACGCGAGAAGTTATCGGGCAGGCTGCGGTTGAGGGTGGCAGGCGGCGGTGGGGTTTCTTCGAGGTGCGTTTTGCGGATCAGGTCGAGGGTGCGCGGCGCAGATTTTCCGTTGATCCAATGCCCGGTGGTGAGTTCGTAAAGGATCACGGCAAGCGTGTAGATATCTGCGGCGGGCGTTAGCGGTTCTTCGCGAATCTGTTCGGGGGCGAGGTGGGTCGGTTTGTATTTGCCGAGGCGGACTTTGCTGGTTTTGTTGGCGGGTTTTGCCCCGGCAATGCCGCAAAGGATGACTTCGCCTCGTTTGTTGATGCGGATGAGTTCCGGTGCAAGGTTGAGGTGTAGCAGGGAATTTTTATGCAGGGCTTCGAGCCCGGCGCAAATGTTCTTGGCAAGGAAGAGCGCCTCTTCGGCGTTGAGCCTGCCGCGTTCTGCGACCTGTTTCAGCGAAGGTCCATCGACCCATTCTTCCAGCAGGTAGATGTATGTGGGTGTTTTGCCCAGCCCAAGATATTTATTGAGGTTGGGTTGGTTGATCGCCTGCAGCCGTATGGCGCTTGCTTCGAGTTCTTTGATGGCTTCGCCATTCTCCGCAATGGATTTGTGGAGCAGGGTGAGGGCGAGCGGTTTGTTGCTGCGTTCGTCGGTGGCGCGGTATAACTCACCAAGCGGTGTAACGCTGATGAATTCTTCGACCCGGTATTGGTTGAGTTGGGTTTTATTGGGTAGTGTGGCTGGCATGCCAATTTAGAGCGCCCAGGCAAGCATCA
>JBAIYF010000268.1:0-7706 GCA_037916115.1 Anaerolineales bacterium | reverse complement strand
ATCGGGCGTGGTTTCAAGACCGGGAAAACCATACACAAAGCCAATGAGCTTTTCCTCTTCGAATGCGCCAAGCACCAGACCGCCATTGTGGGCAACGGTGATCATCATGTGCATGGGTACCACGTCTGTTTCGGAGCCAGGCCAAACCTGGCGTTGCAGTTCTTCGACGAGGTGAAGTTCTTCGGATGTTTCGAGCAGGCGAATGTTGGGAAGGGACATTATGCAGACCTTTGTGTGAGCGTACTCCACAGGCGCTGGTACCAACGTCTGCGGATGAGGTATTCGAGCCGGTAGGAAAAGCGTGCAGGCATCAAGCCGAAGTAGCGCGGCATGGAATCCACAGATGTTGTGCGGTTGACGGCGAAGTAATCGAGAAACAGGGATGAGATGGGAAAGCCGGGCAGTACCCCTTCGAGAAAGACCGTCATGGCGCGCAGGGTGATGGGTGAAAGCGGCACGAGCCAGCGGCGGCGTTTGGTCACATCCATGATGATCTCAAGGATCTGTTGTAGGGTGAAGAATTCATTGCCGCCCACTTCGTAGACCTGGTTGAGCGTGCTTTCGTTTTGCAATGACCAGATCATGCAGGTGATCAGGTCTTCGACCCAGACCGGCTGAACGACGACCCGCCCGCCATTTGGCACCGGAAAGATGCCCAACGAGGCGCGCAGCAGGCGTTCGAGGTTGTTTGTGAAATGATCTTCAGGACCGTAGACCAGCGAGGTGCGGATGATGGTGTAGGGGGTCTTTCCCGCACGGATGGATTCTTCGGCAATGCCTTTGGCTTTGAACGCCGGGTAGCCCGATGAACGCGCCGCTCCAAGATGGCTGATGTATAAGAGATGGTCCACACCGGCATCGGCGGCGGCATCTACAAGATTTTGTGTGCCTTGAATATCGGTGATGAGCAGGTTGCCGCGCGCGCCTTCGTGCTCGGCGCTGGCGAGGTGAATGATGGTTTCCACATCGCGCATGGCGGCGCGCAGACCGCGCGTATCGGCAAGCGATACCACGGCAACTTCCACGGGCACACCTTTGGGCAGGCGCGGAGTCCGCGAAGAGGGGCGTATTAATGTCCGTAGCGGGTAGCCAATGGAGGATAACTGTCGAACGAGGGCGCGTCCGATGAAACCTGTTGCGCCGGTGATAAGGATCATATAAGAGATTATACCGAATCAAAAAAGCACGGATGCAACTGCTCCGTGCTTTTTGTACTGATGCAACTTCCTAACTTTTCTTGCCCTTCAGTTCGTCGCGGAAGATGACACTCATGACGATACTGACAACGCTCATCACAAGGCTGCCGAGCAGGGCAGACCAGAAGCCGTCCACCGAGAGCCCGATGCCGAAATACTGCCCAATGGAGCGGGTAAGCAGCAGCATGCCGGTATTAATGACGAGGGTGAAAAAGCCCAATGTAAGAATGATCAGCGGGCAGGTGAGGAACTTGAGCAGGGGGCGCACCAGCGCGTTGAGTAGACCGATGATCAACGCCAGCCAGATGATGCCCGTCCAATCACCGAGGTAGTCAATACCGGGCACAACCCACACCGCGGCGTACAAACCCACCGCATTGATCAGCCAACGAACAATGAATTTGGTCATTTTTTTACTCCTTTCTTTTTACTACGAAAAATTTATGAAGAAGTTGCCTGCATCCAGATCAGGGTGCGGCGTGTTTTGAACCCGGCGGCTTCAATGGCGGCATCGAAAGAACTGGCGGGAAAATCCAGCACAATGTACGGGTAGGAATGGGCCAACTCGCGCCGCGCCTGGATGAGTAAAACCGTCAGCGCCTCCGGGTCGGACCCTTCGCCTGCTGCGGCAAACAAGCCTTCTCCACGCCCAGAGGGAATCCACGACAGCGTGGCGAGCAGGCTGCTTCCGCGCAGTGCCGCCCATTGACGGATGTTCAAGTCCATCATCAGGTTGTAAAACCAATTGGCAAGCCCCGGCTTGAGGGTGGATACGTTCCAATTGGCGTGCCAGCCCAAATGGTCGGGGTAGAGGCGGGCGAGCCATTGCGATTGCGCCGTCCAATAACGCGGATGTCTGCCCGTGACGGTGATATCCGATTTGATCATCTCCACTTGTTGTGATGTGATCGCCTGCCATTGGGTGCGGCGGGCGCGTTCCACAAAACCAAGCGACTGATAAAGCTGAATGGCATCGGGGTTGTCGGCACGAACGTGCAGCCAGAGGTCGTCGACCTTTTTTTCGCGGGCGTGCTGCATGGCGCGGAGGGTGAGGGCGCGCGCAATTCCGCGGCGGCGGTACTCGGGGTGGACGGCGACATTGGCGATCAGGTAGAGACGGTGTTTGTTGCGCTTGAAAGGTACCAGGCTGACGTTGCCAACGATGTGATGGTCTTCCTCCCACACATAGCCGGTGAGCGGCAGGGAGGTTGAGTCTGCAACGCGGTTTGCCCATTTTAGGAAGGAGTTGTCGCTGCCTGCGCGGCGCATGTCCTGAATGTAGCGTCTGCCGTCGTTATCCATGGTGGCAGAAAAGCATTGCTCGATCAGGTCTGCCACGGGGGGCAGATCCCGAAAGATGCTAAGCGGGCGCATATTGGGGTGATGCTTCTCCGGCGCAGAGACGGTGATGGAGGACATGCTGGGATTATAGCCTTGTTGAAGAAGTTTTCCTTTGAATTCTGGATTATTAAACCCGTGATAGACTCTACCCAATCTATTTTATGGATACACTACTTCAACTCTTTTGGACCTTTATCAAGGTCAATTTGCTCAGTACATCGGGTCCTGCTTCGGTGGGCTTGCTGTACCATGAAGCGGTGGGACGATTCGTGACCGAAGCCGAGTTTGTGCAGGCGGTGGGGTTTTCCTCGGTATTGCCGGGCAGTGACGCGCTTCAGCTTGCCATGTATATCGGTTATGCCGCGGCGGGCATTCCCGGTGGTTTGGTGGCATTGACCGGTTCCATCTTGCCGCCGACGATTATTATCCTCGGTGTAACGATGGTTCTGCATCGTCTGCGTCGCGAGGCGTGGGTGAGCAGTTTTGTCGAAGGGCTGACACCCGCCATTGCCGTGTTAATGGTGTTTACGGCATGGAAGATATTTGAAAAAGGCGGGGGCATGAGCGTTTTTGGCTGGGTGATGGCTGTGGTCAGTTTTACTGCCATGTGGTTCAAGGTGCCAGAGCGGATCGTAATCATTTTGGCGGGCATTATTGGAGTTATTTTCTTATCTCTGTCATGAATACATTGAACTCTTCAAAATGGACTAAATTATTTTGGATGTTCCTGAAAGTGAACCTGCTTTCACCCTCAGGTCCGGCATCCATTGGCTTGCTATACAAGGAAGCTGTGGGTACGATCATGACCGAGGAGCGTTTTGTGGAGGCAGTGGGTTTCTCCAACTTTCTGCCGGGCAGCGAGGCGCTAAAGCTTGCCATGTTCGTGGGCTATGCCGCTGGGGGGGTGCCGGGCGTGTTCACCGCTCTGCTAGGCGCGATTCTTCCGCCCACCGTGATGATGTTGATTGTAGCGGTCATTTTGCAGCAGATCCAGCATGAAGACTGGCTGGAGGGATTTGTGAAGGGCATGAGCCCGGCAGTGGCGGCGTTGATCGTGATGGTGGCGTGGGAATTGTTCCGCGTGGGCAGCACCAAGAGCATTGGCAAGCGTACACTCGTCATTGCCGTGTTGAGCGCTGTGGCGTTGTGGTTCGATGTCCCTTCGCCGCTGGTTGTGCTGGGAGCCGGGATTTTGGGCATTATTCTATTTCGTTGAATGGACGTTTATGCCGACCGATATTTTGATCGTAACCAATGGAACGAAAGAAAGTTTTGCCGCTGTGGAACAGGGGAATCAACTGGCGGCGGATCTGGGATTGCCGATCACGCTTCTTGGAATTACCGAGAGGTCTGACCCTGCTGCCATTGATTCGACCCACCCGTTGGAGCAGGTCTTCGAGCGTGCTGTCGGCTTGTTTGAGGCACGGGGTGCGGCATACAGGCTTGAGGTCCGCAATGGAAGCGCGGAAAAGGTTCTGCCGTTCGAGGCTCAGCAGGGTGATCCGATCGTGGTGGTGGGTCCGATGGGGCGTCCGCAGATCCAGAGGTTGATGTCGGGGCGTTCCATCCGGAATTTTATTGCGGAGGTTCAACAGCCGATCTTGTATGTGCCGGAGACGCGCATCCCTGTGAAGCGCATCATGGTCAGTGTGGGTGGGCTGGGTTATGAAGTGAACGCGGAACGCCTTGCGCTGCAGATCGCTGCAAAGTGCGGGGCGGAGGTGACGTTCCTTCATATTGTGCCGCCTATTGAACTGAACTACCCAACCGCCGAAACTGTCAGCCGGAACTGGCAGCACATCACCGAAACAGATACTCCTGTGGGAAGGAATCTGCGGCAGTCGCTGGCGAGTTCAAAGTCTTTGGGTGTGGAGGCTTCTGTAAAGGTGCGGCATGGTAATGTGATCGAGGAGATCCATGCCGAGGTGCAGGAGGGTGGGTATGACCTGTTGTGCATGGGTTCATCGTACAGTGTCCATTCTCTGCGCCAAATGTATTCTGCGAACGTAACCGCGGAGATCATGGACCGTGTCCGCTGCCCGGTGATGACCGCCCGCTTTCGCAATGAGGGTTCGGGAGGAGAAAATCCATGAACGACGAACTGGGAATGATCTTCAAGGCGCTGCGTTTTTCAGCGGAAAAGCACAATGATCAACGTCGGCGGGATTCAAAATCTTCGCCGTATATCAATCATCCCATTCAAGTGGCGGAGACGTTGTGGAATATTGGCGGGGTGCGTGATACGGCGGTTTTGGTGGCTGCCATTTTGCACGATACCATCGAAGATACCGATGCAACCCCTGCCGAGATACGGTATGAATTTGGGGAAGAGGTGCTGGGCTTGGTGCTTGAAGTGACCGATGATAAGAGCCTGCCAAAGGAAGTCCGTAAGCAGATGCAGGTGGAGAATTCTGCGAAGAAATCACCCAAGGCAAAATTGATCAAGCTGGCA
This sequence comes from Anaerolineales bacterium, assembly GCA_037916115.1. Classification (GTDB taxonomy): domain Bacteria; phylum Chloroflexota; class Anaerolineae; order Anaerolineales; family Villigracilaceae; genus Villigracilis. The sequence continues at coordinate 2,717 of JBAIYF010000268.1, read as the reverse complement.
GATAAGATCTGCAATGTGTACGACCTTGTCCATCATCCGCCTGCAAATTGGTCGTTGAGCCGCAAACAGGAATATCTGCTATGGAGTGAAAAGGTCATCAAGGGGCTGCGCGGGGCGAATAAACCATTGGAAGCGCATTATGATAAAGTCTTGGAAGAAGGCAAAAAGACGTTTGGGATGGAATAACCTTGTCATACACAAAAAGACGCCAGCCTACCGGCTGGCGTCTTTTTGTGTATCCGTGCGGGGATTACGGGGTACTGAAGTTCGCTTCCACATAGCCGTTGGATTTCAATGTGATGCTCTTGGTGATGCCATACGCAGGAATGGTGATGTAGAACGTGTCTGGTCTGCCTGTGTATTTGTACTGCCACATGTACCAGCCGTCGATATCGGTGTAGACCGTTGCCACCAATTTCTTGTTGGAGTTGTAGATAAGAACCTGAGTATTTGGCAACGGGTCGGTCGTGGATGACTTGTAGCCTTTTCCGCCAATGCCGGGATTCTTCTTGAAGATGTTGAGAGATTGGACCGAGTGCGACAGACCCAGGTTATCTGCAAAGCCATAGACCTGCCGGTTTGGAATCAGGATGGTGGCTGTGCCATATGCAGTGGCGTTGTCGCTGCCATCCCTGCCAAATCCAAGCTTATCTTTGAGACCATAATCCAGATGGATGTTGGTGTAGACGAAGCCGCCTGCGGGGATCTCGGGCAGGGTCACGTTGAGGGTTGTGGTCGCGCCCATGGCTTGGGTGGAGTAATTGCCCAGTGTGACAATGAACTGCTTGGTGTTGAATATCTCCTTGCCGGGGGTCAGGCAATATTGTCCGTTCGACTGGCTTACGGTGACGCCGCTATAGGCATGGATCGGTACTGCGCCTTGTGTAACGAACGGGTATGGCAGGGTAATGGTGACGGTGGGCGTTACAGGCTGGTCGGTATCGTTGGAGTAGAAGATGTTGTAGTAGAACTGACCAGGGTTGGAGGCATTGAGCTTGTAACTGGGCGAGCCGACTGTCGGTGTGAAGACGAGGCGGAATTGATTGCCGCTCAAACTGGAGTCGTAATCGAAGGTGCAGAGCGAGGAACTCGTCACAAGGCTTGGCAGACAGACCTGAACCGTTTCACTATCCGATTGACCCGTTTCGACAATGGTGGCAGTGTTTTCGTATTTTTCGCAGATCTTATTGGCGGGCGGGTTAATGGTGCGGGAATATTCAAAGGTTTGGGTGGTGTATGGCGCAATGTCTGTTGCGGTCACTTTGCCGAGGTCGCCTGCATAGGTATCAGTTACGCTGACCGTTTGATTCTTGGTCTTGTCTTTGGTGAGTGTGAATTCTTCCATGTCTGAGGCGCTGCCGTCCGGTGTGGAGGCGGCGGTCTTATTCCATGTAACTGTGACCGTGTTGGTGAGGGTGTAGTTCGCTGGCTGGGAAGCGAAAGTGCAGGAGTAGCTCAGCGTTACTGAGCCGGCGCCTTCCGCAGTCGCTTTCGGAACGGTCACGCTAGTCACAGTAGCACTGCCTTGTTTGACCACACAGGTCGCGCCGGGGAGCAGGTCTGCAACGGAGGCTGTGATGTCCATGACTTCGTTCGGGTTCGTAATGGTGATCAGACCAGAGGCTTTCCAGTTCGTGTCTTTCACGCCGGTTTGCGTCACGATCACGTCGTAATTGAAGTCTACAGGTTGATTAATAGTGGTCTTGTATTTGTTATCCACTTGCTTGTCGATGGACCACAGATACTCGCGGTCGAACGTGCCGGATGCGGTCTTGGTGACGGTCAGGTTCTGCATGCCGTAGTAATACGCATCGTCCGTGTCTGAGGCGGATTCAGCGTTACCGGCTCCATCTACGAACGAGCCGCTTGCCGTTGCCGTGTTGTGGTGCTGACCCGCCTGCGCGGTCACTGTGATGACACACTCGAACGAACCACCTGCGGCGAGAGTCGCAGGGATGGTGCAAGACGAGAGGTCAAAGTCTGAGTCACTGAGGGTGACCTTCAGCGTAGTATTGCCGGTGTTGGTCACCACGAACTTGAATTGGACGTCCTGTCCGAGCGCCGCGTTTGGACCTGCAGCCGAGTCTGCGTCATACCAGGTGGTGCCATTATTCACACTGACGAGTTTTTCAACGTCAATGCTGGCAGTTGCATCTTTGAATTCAACCGTGGCATCGTCATTGTCGGTTGCATCTGTGCCGTCGTTGTCTTCGGCAATTGCGTTGAAGACGTTATTGTGGACGCTTCCACTTTCATAATCGCCTTCGACCCATTGGGTAATGGCGAACTCACAGGAAGCACCAGCGGCTAATACCGTGCCGACTTTGCAGTCGTCGTCACCGGTGAGCGAGCCGTAGACGCTATCTTCGAGGCTGGTGATGGTGACAGGTTCTTCGGTGGACGTGTTCTTCACAACGAAGGTGAAGGTCACATCGCCGCCGGTTTCTGGCACTGCGGTTGGATTGGCTGTCTTGGTGACCTCGATAGCGGGAGCAACATCGGTGAAGTCGACAGTCGCATCGTCATCGTCGGTGGCTTCGGTATTGTCATTGTCAACAGCCTTGGCAGTGAAGACATTGACATGATCGGGTCCGGAGAAATCGCCTTCGACCCATTCTGTGAGGGCGAACTCACAGGAATCACCAGCGGCTAAGACGGTGCCAACTTTGCAGTCATCGTCGCCAGCAATAGCACCGTAGACTGAGTCGTTCAACGAA
>JBAIYF010000267.1:0-2449 GCA_037916115.1 Anaerolineales bacterium | reverse complement strand
GCACGGCATCCACTGAAATGACCGTGTACTTCAGCACCCCAAATGGTCAGGAAACCTACTCGCCGGGTTCAGTTGAAGAGTTCCGCCAGTTCGACATCGGCAGTGAGTGGACGCTGCACTTGAACATGCTGGGCGGCGTAGTCAGTGTAGAACGGTAAATCAAAAAGAGGCTCCCGCGCAAGCGGGAGTTTCTTCTTATAATCAACCTATGATAAAACATGTGGCAATTATTGGCGGCGGACCGGCTGGCTTGATGGCGGCAGAAGTATTGAGTCAGCATGGCATACAGGCAGATGTGTACGACGCCATGCCCTCGCTTGGGCGCAAATTTCTCATGGCGGGCAAGAGCGGGCTCAACATCACCCACTCCGAACCGTTCGCTGCATTCGTTGGACGTTACGGTCGTAGAAAAAGAGAAGTTCAGAAATGGCTGAACGACTTCACACCCGATGATTTGCGCGCATGGGCGCAGGGCTTGGGCGTGGATACCTTTGTGGGAACATCGGGGCGGGTCTTCCCGGTGGGGATGAAAGCCAGTCCGTTACTGCGGGCGTGGATTCAAAGACTCAGCGCCTCAGGCGTGACCTTTCACCTGCGCCACAAATTGACCGGGTTGCACGCCGACAGGTCTCTACACTTCCACACGCCCGAAGGCGAAGTGACCGTGAAAGCCGATGCCGTCATCCTTGCACTCGGCGGCGGCAGTTGGCGCAAACTCGGCTCGGACGGAGAATGGGTCAACTGGCTGAGTCAGGCCGGGGCGGAGGTCGAGCCGTTGCAACCATCCAATTGTGGTTTCGATGTGGCGTGGAGCGACGTCTTCAAAGAAAAGTTCGACGGCGCGCCGATCAAATCGGTGGTGCTGTCATTTGGTGAGTTTCATCAACAGGGTGAGTTCATCATCACGAAGGAGGGCGTGGAGGGCAGTTTGGTCTATGCGGCTTCGGCATGGTTGCGCGATGAGATCTCTGCACAGGGCAGCGCAGTGATGCACCTCGACCTTGCACCCGACAAGACCGAAGCGCAGCTGGCGGAGAAACTATCCAAGCCGCGCGGGTCAAAGTCTATGGCGAGCCATTTGGAAAAGACGGTGGGTATGAAAGGCGTGAAAGCGGGGTTGCTGCGTGAGTTCGTGCCGAAGGATGAATTTAAGGAAGAACGGCTGGCGTTCTACATCAAGAACCTGCCGGTGACGTTGATCGCCACCCGTCCGCTCGATGAAGCCATCAGTTCGGCGGGCGGGGTGACGTTCGAGTCGCTGGATGAGCAGTTGATGTTGAAGAATTTGCCCGGCGTGTTCTGCGCCGGTGAAATGCTCGATTGGGAAGCTCCCACAGGCGGCTATTTGCTCACTGCCTGTTTCGCCAGTGGACGCTGGGCGGGCAAGGGGGCAGCCGAGTGGCTGGGGCTGTAACTAGTGTGGTGATGCGTTTACAGTGCAAAAACATTTTTGGCGAATGCTGGGGAGTTCATTTTTCTGTCTGCTATGAAATATGTCAGATAACACCGTACGCGTACGAATGTTTTCATTTCCGAAAACACCATATTTGAACTATGCTATACTCTTCCAAAGTAGTTCCCATATCATTCAACCAATGAGAAAATTGAATGAAAACTAAAACCATCAACAATACAACAAGGTCGATCAAAAGTGGGAATGTAGAGGGCGGAATATCGAATCGTGGGAACGATAATAAATTAATTGGAAAAGAAAAAAAGAAACTGCCAAATAAGATAGACGAATTCAAAATGCTGCAAGAGACGCATTTGCGCATCAGTGTTTTGAAAGATCCGCGCAAGATCGGCGAGACATTGGTGGATATTCTGACCAGGCGGATGAACTGGCATCATATTACGATTCGTCAGTATGACCCCTCCACCAAACAACTCAGGCTTTTGTCGTTTGCGCAGCCAGGTGTAAAGAGCACGCGCGAACGCAGAAAGGTGGAAAAACACTTTAACGAATTGATCTCGAAACCGGGACAGGGATTGACTGGTTGGGTCTTTCAGCATGGCAAACCTGTACGCAGTGGAAATGTGTTGAACGACCCGCGGTTTATTGAGTCCTACCCTGGGTTGAAGTCTGGTTTATATGTTCCCATTAGGCTGGGGAAGGAAACTCTCGGTGTCATTTCTGTTGAGAGTGAAGAACCGAATGCGTTCAGCCAAGCGGATCAAAGATTCCTGGCTGCCATCGCCTTGCAGACCGCGGTTCTCATTGATAATGCCCGTTTATACAAGGCGTTGGAGAGGGAGTTGGAGCGTCATCGGCAGACCGAGAAACATCTGATCGAAAGTGAGCGGAACTACCGCCTGTTGGCGGAAAATATTTCCGATGTCATCTGGGTGTTCGACCTGCAAACTTCCAAATTCAGGTATATCAGTCCTTCGATCCTTTTTTTGAGCGGATATACGGCAGAAGAAGCTATGGGGCAAAAGATGCAAGAGA
>JBAIYF010000266.1:0-7488 GCA_037916115.1 Anaerolineales bacterium | reverse complement strand
GCCTACGATCTGGTTTTCTTTTATGGCAACTGTGGAATAGAAAGATTGCCCAAATGCGCGTTGAAGAGCGTCAAAGGTGTTGTGCCAAAAGTCTCCAAAGGCTTTAAGATCCACTTGGGTTACTTCGTGCAGGTCTGACTCTTGCATGAGGCGCAAATGGATACTACTAATATTTTTTACCGGGCGGTAATTTTCACTTCTTAATTCAAGCAGGACGATGTTTAAGGCGGGTTTGAAATCGCTGTTCAATAATAGGGATTGGAACCACTGCTTCATTACGATGGATGCAACTTGAGCACGGGGGTTGGCAGAGAATATTTCAGTTTTGGCAACATTCCACAAGGCAGACCAGGCTGCCGGTCCGGGCAGATGCGCGGCATGGGTGAATAGACGTATCCACGCCACGTCGGGTGGGTCTTCGGGGCATGCAAGCGCGGCAACGATCGAACCGTTTTCCTCAAGTACCCAGTAATTACGTTCGCCAAGCCATTCAAGGGCTGTGCGCCAGTCGAGGTGGCGGTGGGTGTTTGATTCTTGGAAGATGAGGTTGGATATCTGGCGTTGGTCTTGCGGCAGGGCATGCCGAACAGATAAGCCAAGTTTGATCATCTGATGATGAAGCGAAGCAGGAATTTCATGATGCGCTCGAAGATGGTTGGGTTTTCCTTGACATGAACATAGCCCATCATGCTATATGCGGTTTCGGTGATCTTGCCGGTCTTAAGTTCGAGTGCAGCAGCGGATTTCATAACCGTGGCACGCAGGTCACCTTCATTGACACTGCCAAACAGGTCGGCTGATTTTTTATATTTTTCGATGGCTTCTTCGTAACGGTTCAAGCTTTCAAGTGCTGCAGCCTGGTTGCCAAGCGCCATAGCTTGTCGTTTTACGTCTTTTGCCCCTGCAAAGACATTGTCGGTACCCATGGCGGCATCCAGCGCTTCCTGTGCCTTGCCTGCCTGTAACAGCGCCACGCTCATGTTATTGCTGGCTTCCGCAGCCAGCAAACCGGCACGACCTTCTGTAAAACCCCGCACTGCCTGCCGAAAGTATTCGGCGGCTTCATTGTATTTTTTTTCGGCAAAAGCCTTTTTGCCTTGTTCGTTGAGTACAGCGGGGTTCTCTGTCATGATGTTAGAGTGTTATATCGAGCAGTCCTTCTGCCACAGAGCGGAGTTTATCCTTGGACATGCTGCTGAGTTTCATTGCAAGCTCGAGATAAGGACGGTTGACGGGCTGGCAAACAAAATGCTGCAATTCTTTTGGAAGATCCATGAATTTTTTCATGGAGACCTGGGTGGTCATCCATTCGCCAACGGGACCGCTTTGGTCGAAGAATTTTTCAACGCGGCTGCCCATTACGGTCAGAATGCTTTCCAACTCAGGTACAGAAACGATGCGTTCACCAAGTTCATACGCTTTCAAACGGGATTGGGGAATACCGGTTTCAGCAGACAGGTGGCGGATGGACATGTTGGCATTGGTACGCTCCTGCCGAATTAAAGCCCCGATCATGCGGTGACGAAGAGCGATCAGTTTTGTGATGTCTTCATGCTTAAGAGGTTCGGGTGCGTCGGAAAGAGTTTCATTGCCCCAGAATTGGTCAATGGGTATTTTAAGAAAAAATACAAGAGCTTCCAATTCAGGCAGGGAGGGGGCACGACGTCCTTCTTCATAGGCACGAAATATGCCGGGTTTCACGCCAATGGCATCGGCGCACTCTTTAATGCTGCGTCGCTCCGCCATGCGGGCATCTCGAATTAACAAGCCTAGTTTCTTTTCGCGTATGGTGATCTGGGCATTGGTCATAAGTCCTCGTTTGGTGAGTGCCTATTATAGCAGAGTGTTTTAGCGGCGAGACTGCGATCCAGAAGATTTCGCCATGAATACTTCAGCGCCCAACTTAAACCCAGCCGCCTCAAGACGCGGTGTGAAGTTGGGGCGAATACCCGTGGGCTGTATCTCACCGAGAACTTTTCCGTCCTGAACGCCGGTCTGGTTGAATTTGAAAATATCGCTAAGTACAACGACATCACCTTCCATGCCTGCAACCTCGGTTATGGCGGTTACTTTACGTTTGCCATCCTTGAGGCGGGTCTGCTGGACGATCAAATCGATGGCGGAGGAAATCTGCTGACGCACCACCTTGAGAGGCAGATCCATGCCCGCCATTAGCACCAGCGTTTCGAGACGGGAGATGGCATCACGCGGGCTATTGGAATGAACTGTGGTCAATGAGCCGTCGTGACCGGTGTTCATAGCCTGAAGCATATCCAGCGCTTCACCTCCGCGCACCTCGCCCACCACAATGCGGTCGGGGCGCATACGCAGAGAGTTCTTGACCAGCTCACGGATACTGACCGCGTGTAATCCATCCGCATTGGCGGCTTTGGTTTCCATACGCATGACATGGTCTTGTTGGAGTTGAAGTTCGGCAGCATCTTCAATGGTAACGATCCGCTCACCTTCGGGGATGAAACCTGAAACAACATTGAGCAGCGTGGTCTTACCAGACCCTGTACCACCAGAGATGACTATATTGAAGCGGGCGCGCACACAGGCTTCGAGAAAGTCTGCCATTTGCTTGGTGAGCGAGCCAAAAGCAATCAGATCATCCACCTTGAGTTTATCTTTGCGGAATTTACGAATGGTAATGGAGGGACCATCAATGGCAACAGGGCGCACCACAGCGTTTACACGTGAACCATCCGGCAGACGGGCATCTACGGTTGGAGAGTCTGCATCTACCCGGCGACCAAGAGGTGTGATGATTCGGTCTATGATGCGGAGCACATGATCATCGTCATCGAACGTGATCTCGCTCTTGGTAAGCTGCCCCTTCTTTTCGACAAATATCTTTTTGGGTCCATTCACCATGATTTCGGAAATATCCGGGTCATCCAACAAAGGTTGAATGGGACCAAAACCAAGCACATCGTTCAAGACCTGGTTGAATATTTCTTTTTTCAGGTCTTCGGGAAGTTTTAACTGAGTAGTATCGAAAACCCGTCCAATATTCTGCTGAATAAAAGCAGCACGCTGCGATGGATCAATCCCCTCCGATTCCAGTACGCGCATAAGACTATCAGCAAGATATTTCTTGAGCCGGACAAGATCCTGTCCGGTCATTCGTTGAGGAGCAGTTGAGGCATAACGATTAAGCGCCATTACTCAGATCCCTTTTCATCTTTTTCCATCGGCATCATCCAAACGATCTGGTCTTTTTGAACGGCAAGGAAAGCAGATTGATATAGAACCGTACCATCAACACCACAAATGCTGGCATCTGTCACAGCAATGAATTTCTCATCCCCTTCCAATTCATCTTTGATCCGCCAACCCTGCCTTACATGAACAACTCCACGGATCAAATGACTGGAAGTCTGAATAATGGAGGAGACGGGCATTTTGGAAATTATATCGGTGTAATACTTCCCTTTTTCATCGTATTCTATGGTCATGGTGTTCTCCCGTTTCCCGGGCGGCTCACCCACGCGCTTTTTGGGCAAGGATGGACATTTCCCGGGCTGATTCTTTGAAAATGATCGAAGCTGTATCTGTAGGAAATTTTAACGTAAAAGGACGATGCTGGCTGTTTGCAAAACCGAAATTTGTACCAAGGTAGGGCATGGCTGTATTAATCTTAATTCCCAGGGTTGTTTCAGCATCTTTTTTGCTCAATCCCTCCAGCCCGGCATGTCGGTTCAACATTGTATAAAGCGCCTCCGGCTTCACCCCTTTTACCCTCAAAAACTCCAAAATAGTCTGTGTCAGCGAGATGGTGCTCGCATCCGTACTGACAAGCACAACAGCAAGGTCGGCATGCTGTATGAGAGGAAGGGTGATCTTTGAAAGCGACCTTCCAACATCCACAAATACATAGTCATATACTGTTTTCAAGCCAGAAACGATTTCCCAGATACGACCAACATTCAATTGATTGCTCAGTTCCGGGTCTGGAGACCCGGGCAGGAGATTGAAATTCCAGGCTTCAATACGGGGTAGTTCATTCCTCAAAAAGGAAAGGTCGGACTCCATTGGAGCCCTGTTTGCAATGGTCACAATGTTCTCCGTCCCCGCATAATCTACAATTGGAGCAATGGAACCAATGGGAAAAACCAGATCGGCAACCACGATCTTTGCATCAGGCTCATTTTTTGAAATGTTATAAGCCATATTTGCGCACATGGAAGATGTACCTGTGCCACCTTTTGCACTTAGGAACACTATCATCAAACCGCCCTGTTTCATGGTATCTGCACTGACACCAAATATGCGTCTGACAACATCGCCCAACATGGAAACAGCCTGACCTGATTTGGTAATGTATTCGTTAAAACCAGCGTCCTGGCAGGATTTAACACGTGCAGGATTATGATCGCTGCTAAGTGCAATCAGCGGTATTTGAGCAGAGCGCGGGTCATTACGAAGTTTGGATGCAAACTCCTCCCCTTTTAGATCCGAAATGGCGGGATCGATGATCACCAAATCTGGACGATCCCGCCATGTATGTATCAATCCTTCCTTGCCTGAACCGGCTTGAAGGACTTCGTAATTTTGTTCCACAAGTTTCCGAGCAATAAAACTACGGCTTGCTGCATCGGAATCAATGATCAGTATTTTTTTCTGAGGCATGGCATCCTATCTGCTTGCGCATACCTGAGATATACGCAGCATTACGATTCTGTGGGAGGCATTAGGTATCCCAAACCAGAACGCGTAACAATATGGCGGGGAGTATGTGCGTCCTTTTCGAGTTTTTGCCGTAAACGGGCAATACTTACCCAGAGAATTTCCTTGTCATTCTTGTATTCCGCGCCCCAAACACTCGTCAATAAATCCTCAGAGGTGAGGATCTTACCGACATTATGAGCAAATTGAAGGAGCAGGCGATACTCTGTTGCAGAAAGCGAAACCGGTTCTTCACCACGCCAGACCTCTGCGCGAGCAAAATCAATCTTTAGGTCTTCATGGGTAAAGAACCTAACCTGCCCGGTCTCCATTGGTGCACTGGCGCGACGGAGAACCGCACGAACACGAGCAAGAAGTTCAGTGGCTGAAAACGGTTTTATGAGGTAGTCATCCGCACCAAGATCCAATCCGCGTACACGGTCTTGTTCCTCGCCGCGCGCGGTCAGGATCACAATCGGAACATTCGTGAACTCTCTCAGGCGCTGGGTTGTACCGAAGCCATCCAGGCGCGGCATCATAACATCCAGCAATACCAGGTCGATAGGGTTGGCAGAGAAAACTTCCAACGCCTGCATACCGTCTTGTGCGGTAACGACCTCATATCCTTCAGTACGCAAATTCGCCTCCAAAAGGCGAAGATAGCGGGGTTCATCGTCCACGATCAGAATACGCTTTGCCATGATAACTCCTTGAAGAATTCGTTGATGTCAAAGCGTTGGATCCGCAGGTAGTTCAACAAAAAAAGTTGTTCCGCGATCCAACACTGACTCTACCCAAATATTACCATGATGCGCCATAACAATTTGCTTGCAAATATACAGCCCAAGCCCCGTACCGGTCACAGTTCGTTCTCCGGGCACACGGTAAAAACGCTCAAATAGGAAGGGAATATATTCGGCTGGAATGCCCTCCCCCTCATCACTGACCAAAACTCGAACTTTATTTTCAAGATGAATACCCTGAATGGTTATTTTTGAACCGGGCGCGTACTTGATGGCATTGCCGATCAAATTCTCAAGCACCTGCGAAAGACGGACACCATCCGCCAGTACCGGCGGAAGGACATCCGTTTTTATTTCTATCGCCAATTTGGGGTGATGTAATTGCACCCGTGCCACCACATCACGCGCCAACGCATCCAGACGGACGGGTGAGAACTTGAACTGAATGGTCTTGCTCTGTAACCGGGCTGACTCAAGCATATCTTCGATCAATTTGGCAAGCCGGTCGGCTTCCTCATCAATGATCGAGAGAAATTCCCGCTGGGTGGCATCATCCCATGTTGTATCCTGCCGCAGCAAACTTGTACTATATCCTTTTATAAAACCAAGCGGCGTTCGCAGTTCATGAGAAATCGTGGATACAAAGTCGTCCTGAAGACGCATCTGTCTTTGTACCGAATCAAGTTCAGCGCGCGCCTCCTGAAGCTCCTTACGTTCAAGAAGCGATGCTGTCCAGATTGCCTGCAAGGAGGCGACATGAATATGCAGGTCGGAATATTCCGGCCCGCCAAAGCGGATATATAGGAGCGCTCCCTGCAATTTTGAGGCAATATAAAGCGGGATACCCAACAGGTATGTCCGCTTCAAACGGTCATGTGGATTCGTGCTGTGCAATGGTCCATGAATGACCATATGCTCGTTTTGAATAACATCATTGGCTATACTTTCCCCCCACGAAGCATCTGCTTCAGCCGTCTTCCCCCGCCCCAGGGCACGTGCATAGACCACATCCAGTCCGTGCACCTGACGGTCGCTCATGTAAATGGCAACGTTATCAAACACAAGTTGTTTACGCATGGAAACGAACATTGAATCCAATGCCAGTCTCCAATCCGCTGCAGAATGCATCTCTTGAAATATGCGGTCAAGTTCCGCCAGTGTTTCCTTGTCCATAATCTGCCTTAATCGCGAATTGCCAGCAATGGGAATTTGAAGGTCGTACCTTTCCCCTCAGCCGACTTTACATCCAACAGTGAGCCGTGGGCTTCAACGATCTGGCGAACCAAAGACAGCCCCAGCCCTGTTCCACCATAGCGCCGTGTGGATGAACCATCCAATTGATGGAATGGTTCAAATATCTCGTCCATGCGGTTTTGTGGAATACCCACTCCGGTATCGCTCACACTGACCTGGACAAGGTTTTTACCCTCCTCTTCCAATGCAATGGTCACTGTGCCGCCTGACTGGGTGAACTTGATCCCATTATCCAGAAGTTGAGAGATCGTCCAACTGAGTTTTTCACCATCGGCCTGCACAAAAGGAACGGCTTCGGGTGTTTTTACTTCAACCTTCACGCCACGATCTTCTGCCTTTCGCATTGCTGATTTTGCAACCAAATTAACAAGGCGACGGATATCCACGCTTTCCAGTTTCATGCTCATTTCGCCTTTGGAAGCAAGCGAGAACATGATCAGGTCTTCAATGAGGTCTTCAAGTTTGCTCGCAGAACGCTGACTCACCTTGAGCGCATGCCGCTGCTCATCCGATACATTTCCAAGCGACTCGGAAACGAGCAGTTCAAGATAACCTTTGATATGGGTCAATGGGGTGCGAAGTTCGTGGGAAATGTTCGCAACGAAATTCGCCTTCATTTGGCTGAGTTCAGAGAGGCGGTTCAAGGCATCGTTCAGGTCAGCAGTACGCTCACGGACGCGCTGCTCGAGGTTGCGGTTTGCTGACTGCAATGCCGAGCGTAGTTGGATGATCTGTTCGGTAATGACCTGGTCCAAGGTAGCCCTGTCGAGCAGATTCAGATCCATCAATGCCTGCCCAAGTAAGGCATGCTCTCCTTTGG
>JBAIYF010000265.1:0-6291 GCA_037916115.1 Anaerolineales bacterium | reverse complement strand
GGGTTTGAACGGATGATGAAAGAGGAATATCCCTAGGCGGTTTTCATAAACCCGAACAGACCGAACAGTCCGCGCATGAATTTGTGGGCGCCATCGGGGTTGAGGTATTGGTTCGGGCACGAGCCGGGGATGACGGCAATGCCATTGGCTTTGCACAAATCCACTGCCGCTTGTGAGACGCTGGTCATGCTGGCGGCGAGACCGGGTTTCACGCCCATCATGCAATGCATCCACACGTGCTTGATGCCCAGGTCCACGCATTGGCTGACGATGCTGTCGGTCACTTTGGGGTTGGCGAGGATGAAGACCGCATCTGGCTTGAGCGGCAGAGAGGCCAGGTCGGGGTAGCAGGCGTCGCCTTGGAAAGAGCCGATGCGCGGGTTGACCGCAAAGACTTCATACCCGGCATCCTTGAACCTTGTATAGGCGGCGTTGCATCCGGTGTCGCGCTTGTCCGATACGCCTACAATGGCGATCCGTTTTTGGGCGAGAAAATCCTGCACCATTTCATCGAGCTTTTTCATTGGGTTCCTCCTGAAAGCAAAGACCGGAGAATGAACTCCGGTCTTTGTGTTTGAAGCCATTCACAATGAAATTATATGGTTCCTCCTGTCAGACTGGCAGTGACGAACATCATGTTTACAGGAAATCTTTTTTAGGCCATGGCGCCAGCGGTGCAATTACACCCAACCCGGCGTTCTTTTCAAGATCGGCGAATACGCCGCGGGTGCGTTCGTCGAGCGGGAGGTATTGATTGAGGAATAACTCTCCGTGCGGTGTAATAGAGGTGGTGGTGGCTGTGGCGTAGGTGATCTGCCCAAAATCGACATGGGTGTAGGAGAACACATCTGTGTTCGCTTCGCGGTCTTGCTCGGTGGAGGAGACCATCTTCCAATAGCGGTCAAAAAGCGGATATTCGTTTGGGTCGCGGAATGCTTTCATGAGGTATTGGAAGTAGGGTCTGGCGCGGTAGCGCAGGCTGTTCTCGCGGACGAAACGCATCGACCCCAACGCGTAGTGGTCCCAGTTTTCAGTGATCTTGGACTTCACTGATAGTTCCTTGCCAAACATAACGCGGATGGTGGTAAACCCGCCAGGGGTTGAAGCTGCTTTTTGAACCATCTCCAGCGGCGTTTGAAAAAAGGCAAACGCCATGTTATTCACAGCGAGAACATCCGAATACACATCCATGATGAACGCTGGGACACTTAGCCGCTCGATGAGTTTGGTCATTTTGCCGAGTACTTTTACAATGTCCACGGTGTCGGTGGCGAGAGCAGCGGAAGGCTGGCGGATGAGATATCTCTGGGAAACTCCGCTTGCTGCGAGGAAGAATTCGCGGCGTTCAATGGTGGTGAGGTGCAGGGCGTTGGCAAGCTTAACGAGAAGCTCAGATTCGAAAAATCTTTTTGCGCCGCGCTCGATCTGGCTTATGACGGCAAGGTTTATACCGGATGATTCATGTAATTGGAACTGTGTAAGACCCAGATCCTGCCGCAAAAGGGATACAAGTGTGCCAAACTCTTTTCTTTCCATAAAGTTGTGCCTCCTGTGCCAATAGCGTGTACTGTAAAATTTTTTAGAGTCCATTATAAATTGGTTTGCTGTACTAAATCCCCCTTTTTTTATAAAATTAATAAGTAATCATTTGATTTTCAGCCTGTGCAGTTAGGGGGAGGGGAAGCTGCATTGGGAGCCCCAGCCGAAAGGCTGGGGCTTTTTATCTCTTACGAAATTTTTACGCTTCTGTACTATAACTGATGAAAAATCCTTGTCCGGAGGCAGCCATGACAGAGGCAACCGCCCAACAATTCACGTTTAAGGCAGAGACCAAACAACTACTGCATATCTTAATTCATTCCCTGTATAAAGACCGGGAAGTTTTTTTGCGCGAACTGCTCTCGAACGCGTCAGACGCGATCAACCGTCTGCGTTTTGAGATGTTGACCAACCAGGATGTGCTCGACCCGAAAGCCGAGTTGAGAATCCATGTGAAGGTGGATAAAGACAATCGCACCATCACGGTTCAGGATACTGGCATCGGTATGACACAGGATGAACTGGTGGATCACCTCGGCACGATCGCCCAGTCCAGTGCTCGTAAGTTTTTGGAGGCGGCAAAAGAAAAGAATCAAGACGCTTCCGGCTTGATCGGTCAGTTTGGTGTGGGTTTTTATTCGGTCTTCATGGTGGCGGAGTGGGTGAAGGTGACTTCACGTTCGTTCCGCCCAGATGCCCAAGCCGTGACCTGGTACGCCACTGGTGATGATACCTACCAAGTCAGCCCGGCGGAGATGAGCGAACGCGGCACACGCATCGAAATTAAGCTGAAAGAGGATGCGGCTGAATTTGCCGAGGAATATCGCCTGAAGAATATCATCCACAAACATTCGGATTACATCGGCTTTCCCATTTACGTGGGCGATGACGAGAAGCCGGTCAACAAGCAGACGTCGCTGTGGCGCACGGCTCGCAATGAGATCACGGCAGAACAGTACCACGACTTTTACCGCCAGACCACGCTCGATTTTGAAGAGCCGCTCATGCACGTCCACATGGTGACCGATGCGCCGGTGCAGCTGTATGCGCTCTTGTTCTTCCCTGCTAAAGCAGAACGCAATATGTTCTCGCTCCGCAAAGATGACGGCTTGAAGTTGTATTCACGTAATATTTTGATCGACGAATACAACAAGGACCTGCTGCCGGAATATCTGCGCTTTGTGCAAGGTGTGGTGGACTCGGAAGACCTGCCGCTTAACGTTTCGCGTGAGACGGTGCAATCGAGCGGACTGATGCCGAAGCTCAAGAAGGTGCTCACCAATCAGGTCGTCAAAGAGTTGGAGAATCTGGCAAAGAAAGATGCAGAAAAATATGCTGCATTCTGGAGCGAGTTTGGTGTGTACCTTAAGCAGGGCATTGCTGCCAGCCCGGCGGATACAGACACCATTACGCCGTTGCTGCGTTTCAAGACCAATACCAATCCCGAAACTTGGTCTTCACTTGATGAGTACGTCTCACGCATGAAGGACGGGCAGAAAGTCATCTATTACATTGTGGGTGAAGATTCCAAGTCAGTGCTGAGAAGTCCGCACCTGGATGCGTTCAAGGCGAACGGAACCGAGGTGCTGTTGCTGACCGAGCCGATGGACTCGTTCATGTTGATGGGCTTGCGCAAGTTCAAGGACTACGAGTTGAAAAGCGTCAGCGGGGCGGAGGTCGATGGGGCAGAGCAGCCCAGGGCAGAGTCTGAGGCGGAGAAAATTCCTGAAGGTGACTTTAATGCCCTCGTTGAAAGATTCAAGCAGGTCCTCGGTGAGCGTGTCACCGATGTGCGCGCGAGCAATCGTTTGGTCACATCTGTGGCACGGTTGGTGGATGCGGATGGTTCATCAAACCCGGAGTTGCAGCGTGTGTATAAATATTTGGGGAAGGAATACGAGGTGCCAAAGAAGGTGTTGGAGCTGAACCCTTCGCACGCAATGTTGAAGAATTTGTTGAAAACCGAAAGTGACCTGCAGACCATCATCATTGAGCAGGTGTTCGATAGCGCATTGCTTGTGGAAGGTTTACACCCTGATCCTTCGAGCATGGCGGAACGTGTGCAAAGAATTATGGAAGCGGCTTTAAGAACTCCAAATTAATCGTTGTGAATTCGAATTGTCGAATTTGCACAATTGATATCCATTGTAAGTTTTTTGCAATGCAGGATAATTCTGCAAAGTGCTATAGTATAGGCAGACATCCGAAAAGGGCAAAGCTGGTGAAAGCCAGCGACGCAAAGCCATGGGTCTACCGTTATTCCAATATAACCAAGACCGCCAGGCCGCCGAAGATCACACTACCGCCTAAGTTCACAGCCCGGCTTTTGGATGCCGGGCTGTATTGTTTCGGATGGCTATTTCAACTTTCAACCTTCAAACTATTAAACCAAGGAGAAAAGCCATGTTCAAAAATATGAAAGTCATTCTCGTTCTCGTCGCAATCCTCGTTCTTGCAGTGGTTGTATATGCGTTTGCCGCTGCCAATACGGTTCCTGCCACAAAGGCTGGTGATGGCTCAGGTGCAATTACCGGTTATACAGTAAGCAACATTGTGTATAACCTTAACGGCACTGATCCCTCCACTTTGGATAGTGTTGCCTTTGATCTTAGTGCGCCTGCTGTGCAAGCGCAGGTGCAGTTGGTTACCGGCGGTACATGGTATTCCTGTACGATCTCTGGCGGTACCGCGGTGACCTGCAACACCGCAGGGCTCACGGTTTCATCGATCGATCAGCTGCGTGTGGTGGCGACCAGCAACTAGTTGTCAACTTTTCAGAGGCCGGATTCGGCTTGCCTTTCTCCCCATTTGTTGAAGGTTGGTGGGGTTGTGGGGTGGGGTGGGTCCGGCCTTTGAATATGAAGTATGGTGCCTCAATCATGATCAAGATCAGCCGGGAACAGTCGTTCTTTATTACGCTGGCATTTTCCATTTTTTGTTTGGTTGTTTTCTGGCTTACCCTTGCTCCTTCACAATTTGGCGGGCCTGTCACTTATACGATCGTGAACGGCAACAGCATGGAGCCGGGCTTTTTGCGCGGCGATCTGGTGCTGATCCGGCGTGAGGCGGTTTATGTGCCGGGTGATGCGGTGGTGTATCGCGATCCGCTCATGGGGCAGTATGTCTTTCACCGCATTGTAGACGTTCAAATGGACCATTTTGTGCTTAAGGGCGACAACAATGGCTGGCTGGACTCGTATCATCCCACTCAGGGCGAGATCGTGGGAAAGTTGTGGGCGCATCTTCCAAAAGTGGGAAATGTCATTCAATGGATGCGTATGCCGCTCAATGCGGCGATCGTGACGGTATTGTTTGGAGTTTTATTCATGATGGATATGATCAAACCAACACCTGAACAAAAACGAGCGCTGAAACCGGCTGCCGTTCCTGGCGCCTGGACACCCCTGATGGTGTATGGGGCGCTGACGGTCTTTTTTATTGCATTGGGTATTGTTGCCTTTACCCGCCCCATGGAAAGACCCGCCGCAACCATTCCATACCAGCAGACCGGCGATTATTCCTATTCTGCCACGGGCACCCCCGGCGTATATGATACGGATACGGTCCGTGCCGGTGAGCCGATTTTCCCCAAACTCACTTGTTTCCTCAATGTTGGCTATAGCTACAATCTGCTGGGCGAAAATCTGCAAAGCAGTGCTGGAACCTACCGGACATATGCGCGCATCATGGATGAACAAAGCGGCTGGCAGCGTACCATTTCATTGACGCCTGATACGCCGTTCACTGGCGGTACGTTTTTCACCATTTCCACCCTTGATCTGTGCCAGGTGGAGGCGCTGGTTAATTTGGTGGAGGCAGAGGCGGGCTTAAAACAGATCGCTTATACGTTGGAGATCGTCACGGATGTGAACGTTGCCGCGTATTCGGGTGGGAACCCGCTTCAGGATACCTTCTCGCACGCGTTGGTTTTCAAGTATGACAAGATCCATTTTTATTTGGATGAGGTCAATGGGCAGGCAGACCCACTGTTCCTTGCAAAGTCTGGAACGGTGGGAAGCACAGAGTCTCAGATGAATACAGTGACGATCCTTGGGCTGCCCATACCGATTTGGCTGCTGCGCCTCGTTTCGGTCATGGGCTTTTTGATCTGCGGGCTGGCGCTTGCCGGCTCTGCCACAGAGATCTACAGGACCGCCAGTCAGAGTGAAGAGGCACTGATCCGCTTGCGTTACGGCGCATGGCTGGTGAATATTCAGGAACAGCCTACGCTGTCAAATTCACATATAGTGGATGTGGCATCGTTTGATGACCTTGCCCGAATTGCCGAGCGTGGAAATTCAATGATCTTGCACCTGGTGCGTAATTTTTTGCATTTCTATTTTGTTCAAAATAATGGCGTGACCTACCGATACGTTTTTACGAGCGGAAAGAAAGGGGTGACGGTAGAGGAACTCTCCCCGGCACGAGAGCCATTGCCTGTTGCAGCCGCCTCCTCTGCGGATCTGTATGAAGAGGCGCAGCCGCTGCGAATTAGCAACCGACTGATCTACACGTATCCGCCTCAAAAGGAGATCCCGGGGTTGGATCAAGTGCATGTAAAGCCAGCTTCGTCAGGCGGAATCACATGGGCACCTAGTGACGCGCCCGAGTATGTTGTGGATGATGACGACACATATAAGACAGCAGATATGGACGCCACCCTGATCCACAAATTGAAACTGTGACCATGAAATTACGCAGCCTTCTAATGTTTGCAGGGGCGCTGGTCATTCTCAGTGCAATGACAGCCAT
>JBAIYF010000264.1:0-9302 GCA_037916115.1 Anaerolineales bacterium | reverse complement strand
TTCCTTCACCAACGGTAAGCGGATGAAGAAGGTACTGCCGGGGAATTTTTCTTCGTCTTTGCCGGTGCTTTCCACCCAGATACTGCCCTGCAATGCGCGGACAATGCCGGAGGCGATGGCGAGTCCCAGCCCTGCGCCGCCGCCTTTGTAGTTCGTACGGCTGGATGAGTGCAATTGCACTTCACCCAACTGATATAGCTTCTCAAAAATAACTTTGTGATGTTCGGGGTCGATTCCGATGCCGGTATCTTTGACGGCGATCTCCGCCATTTTGCCGCGTTTGGGGTCTTCGATCACCCGGGCAGAGACGTCGATGGAGCCGCCATCAGGCGTGAACTTGATGGCGTTGACGATCACCTGGTCGAGCGCCTTCTTCAGTAGTTCAGAATCCGCCAACAGCGGGGGAATCTCTTTGATGGTGTCGCTCAAGGTCAGGGTCAGGTTACGAGCCGCGAGGTCGTTGACATAGTCCTTGTGGATCAGCCGCAGGATCAATCCCAGACTGACCGATTCAACATGCGGGGTGATGACCTGGTTGTCGAGCCGCACCACGTCGAGCATGCTGTTCACGATCTGATGCAGACGTTCGGTGCCGCGCTTCACGCCTTCGAGCGCGTCGGTGAGCATGGGGCTGTTCTTCACGGCAGGATCCATTTGGATAATGCCGAGGAAGCCTTTGATGACCGTCAGCGGGGTGCGGAGTTCGTGCGCCGCCACCTGAATGA
Organism: Anaerolineales bacterium; assembly: GCA_037916115.1. Lineage (GTDB taxonomy): Bacteria > Chloroflexota > Anaerolineae > Anaerolineales > Villigracilaceae > Villigracilis. Next base: position 8,577 of record JBAIYF010000264.1, on the reverse strand, counting down.
AGGCGGCTTTGTTCTTGTCGTGTTTTTCGAGCGAGGCGTAGGCTTTGTTGAGTTCCTCCACCCGCTCCGAGACCATGCGTTCCATCATCTGGCTGATGCCGGTCACTTCGTGATACAGGCGCGAGTTTTCGAGCGCCACGGTGGCTTGCAAGGCAAAGGTAGTGGCAAGCAGACCGTCATCTTCGGTGAAGGGTGATTTCGCGCGGCTGACGATCAAAGAGCCGACCACATTGTCCTTCAAATACAACGGCACGCCCATCCACGAATAATCACGCGGGAGCCAATCTGGCTGCGACCACTTCTCCTCGGTGCTTACATCCTTGACCAGGATGGTCTCACCCTTGCGCGCGATCGATGTATACAGATCGATGCCCTTATACAGCAAGCGGAAGTTGGACATATCCACATCTTTGGGCATGCCGCGGTGCGCCTGAAGCACAGGCTCACCGTTCACATCTTCCATGAAAAGAACGCCGCGGTCGTAGGGAATGGTCTGACCCAACTGTTCAAGGATCTGCTCTGGCAGCTCTTCGACTGTCTTGAGCGACGCCAATTGGCGCAGGGCACGTGTCAGCGCCTCCGCGCCGCGACGCCGTTCCTGCTCGGCAGCGAAAAGTTGTGCGTTCACGCTGGCGGTTTGTTCCGCTTCGCGCTGCGCCTGCTCACGCTGATTAACCAGCATCGCCCGCAGCAACGCCGAAGAAAGCAGGTTGCGCACGCGCACGTACACATCCCAGTCATCGGGTCCCATTTCCGCCCACATAAAGCCGAAGCGGTTGCTCGCCAGTGAAAGCGGCATCACCACCGCGTCATGGCGATAGTCAATGACGGGCTGTCCGCGCGGTACGAGCCTGCCGGTTGCCAGGCTCGAGCGTTCCGCCGGCATGCTGAACTGCCTTTCATCATACTGCATCAACAGGCGGTAGTGCTTCGGCGGCGGCGCAGTAATAGAACCGGGCGCGTTCGTGTCGCCGTAATACATCACATACCAACGCCGAATATCAAGAGAGGGAAAATGCTTGGCAATCGCCTCACCAATGGCATCGAAGGTCACAGCCGAAGCCATTGAGAAGCTGAAACTGTTGAGCAATTCCTCCTGCTTCACCAATTGCAGTCTGCTGAATGCCTGCGCGCGCTGTGAAAGTTCGCCCACCAACATACGCGCCTGTTGGAAGAGATTCTCCGCACGCAGGGTGGTGGTATTGCTGGAAATGCCCCCCAAAGCATACTTACGGAAGGTGGAGATCACATTCTGCCACGTGTAAAAATCATAGCCATGCCGCTGAAGGATCTCAACCATTCCTTGAATAGTTTTCAGGAAGTCGTCACTTTTGCTTGATTCACGCAAGGTGGCAAGGAAGGTATCCCACGCCGCGCCAAAGACATCGGTATATTGTTCAAGGTCCGGTTCATTCTCAGGGACGCCTGCCGCCGCCAGAAGGGCTTTGATCGCAGCTGTGCGCTTGTTCTCCAACCGCCCGGTGTGCGCCACCTCACGCGGAAGGACGATGGCAAGGTCAATGCTTTCGGGCAGGCATCCGCAAGACCAGCGCACCACCAGTTCAGAAGGAAGCCGGACGTTTTCCACCGCCTGTCCTTCGATATGTTTCATCAGAAGGTCATAAGAGTGTTTTCCCGCCTCATAAAAAGACTGCCGCACGGTCGTCAAGGGCACGCCCATCGCCTGCGACTCGCTCACATCGTCAAAGCCGGTCACCGCGATCTTATCCGGCACCTGAATGCCGCGCTGCTGGAGCGCTTCAAGCACACCAAACGCCATGCGGTCATTTGCACAAACGATCGCCTCCACCGCCATACCGTGCTCATCCAAAAGGGTTTGAACGGCGGCGCGCCCGCTCTCAGAAGAAAAATCGCCTTCAGCAACGAGATGCTTGTCAAAACGGATATGATGCGCCTTCAATTCATCCAAGAAGGCGTTGTACCGTTCGTCGGCTTCCATCTGCCCCTCAGGTCCGCGCACAAAGGCAATGCGTTGGTATTTATGGGTCTCTATCAAATGACGGACGATCGCCTGCATTCCCGTCTTATTATCCGCAGTTACAAAAGGAATTCCAGAAGCAAGGGTGGAACACCCAGTCATCGGGATGGGGCGAAGGTAATTACAAAAATCTTCAAATTCTGCCGGGGTCAAACCATGGGCAAGATCCGCCGAAAGGATAATCCCATCGAACTGCCCGGGCTTTAACAAATCATACAAACCGTAGGAACGCCCCTCCTCACCGGGTCGGTCGAGGACAACGGGTTTGCCGCCCACAAAACTGATGACATTCACGTCCGCTTCACGGGCGCGTTCCAACACACCCGCCATAAACTCACTGCCCCATACACGGTTCAATTGCGCGTTCAGCACGGCAATGGTCTTGCGGACTTTAGACGGCTTGAATATCTGTTCCATGGAGTATCAAAATTATAAGACAGGTTTTTCAGGCGAATAATTGCAATTTTGCAAGACATTTAAATAAAAAGACACCGGGGTTTCCCAGTGTCTTTTTATGTTTTAGCGAATTTCGATCTGGTACGAAGCAGGTTCCCGCGTGAAGCGTGTGGTTCCCGTTACAACCAGATACGCAGTTTCACCTGATTTCAAAGAAACGGAAATCTCCGCCGTCTGGTCTGCATTGACGGGGATCATCGTCACATTGGAATCGCCGGAAGTGACCAATGCCAGACGGAAGGTCTGAGGCAGAATATTTTGGATGCGCGCAAAACCCTGCGCCTCCCAACCGCCGTTATCCGCCTCAAAATCAGACGAGTAGCCAACCGCGTCGATCTTGATATCGTCCACCATGAAGCCTTCTCCGTTGACCGCCGCATCGGTGATGTATTCAAAGCGGACAAACACCTTCTTACCGGCATAATCCAAAAGGTCAACAGCTTCCTGCTTCCAGTCACCTGTCACACCGGTGTAGCCCCAGCCGTAGGAATTACCGCTCGGGTCGGTGGCGGTGCCGGAAGGCGTGGTGAGAATTTCCCAAGTCTCGCCATCTTCAGAGACTTCCACATACACATAATCCCAATCGGTTTCGATGTCGTACCAGGTCTGGTAGGACAGTTCGATCGGTCCGCTCACGCTGGTGAAATCGAATTCGCGAGTCAGGGTCATGTTGGATTCATCGCCCTTGTTCGACCAAAAGGCGTAGTTCCCAGAATAAGGGTCAGCAGGCAGCAACCCGGTCACGGTGGAGCCGGTGAATTGGATAGTGTAATCTCCGGCACATTCGATGGCGATATAGTCCGCGCCATATTGATTCACAGTGCGAGAGACAGGTTCCTGCGGGCAGGTATAGAAGGTTTCAGTTGCCGAGGCGCGGCGCGCACCCGGGTAGTTGGTATACACATAACGTCCATCCGCAATGGAGGGGTCGAGCAGGAAGTTGGTGAGCATCCAGTCCATCACGAAATCATCGGCGTTGATGGGTTTCCCTGTAAGCGGATCTACAGCTTGAATTTCCTGCAGCACATCGTCCACGCTGTCGAGCCCATTTGCGGGGTCTTTCACGAGCAATTGGGTGGCTTCTTCGCCAAAACGGTCAAGGAAGTAGGTCATGAACAGGAAGCCCGCGCCATAATGGGGCGAGGTGGCGTCCTGATCGTTGGGCCAGTCGTTTAATTGCAGATCGGGGTTGGAGATGTAGAGCGTATCGAAGCCGCCGGTATCGTAGCCGTTGAGCAGCACCGCCAACTCGGAGGAACCTTCGTTCAACCATGAGGTTTCATTCAGGTCATTGTTCCAGTGGATCATATGCTGGAACTCGTGCGCAAGCACGGCATAGGCATAATCGCCGCCAAGCGGGGTGTTATCGGCGTTGAACAGGAACATTTCATGCGCATTGGAATATTCCTGGATCATGGGGTGGGTCGAATCGGAGGAGGAGAAATAGCCCGCCACCGAGAAGCCCAATCCGCGCGAGTAGAGAATATAGATATGCTCGTCACCATCAATACCAGGTGCCCATTCACTGCCAAAGAACTCACGGTTGGTGGGGTATATCTGGTTCTCGAAGGTATCCACCAATGCTTTCATTTCGTTCTCATTAATATCCAACCCATCCTGCACCCAAAAATATACATGCGGAGTGATGTAACGCAGGGTGGCGGTCACTTCATTGTTCTCGTTCGTGTCGAGGTCGTGCACCCAGAAATTCTGCTGTTCACCCACCGAGCGAGGTGCAGCAGATTCCGCCATTACTTCAGGGACGTCGCATTTACCGTCCAGGCGGCAGGCCAGTTCGCGCGGGTCATTGACCGGGACGATGGTATTCTCCAACGTCTCAACCGTTTCATTCGTAATTGAACCCGCATCGGGGCGTTCGATCTGCGGTTCTTCGTTCGGCACACTCGGCGGGAAGATGGGTAAATCTCCAGACGGAGAGTTTGGCATCAGGGTGAAATACGCGTACCCGCCAATGCCTAGCACGAGCAGACACAGACAGCACAACAGAACGACGACACCGATCACAATTCCCATTGTGGCGCCGGATGATTGCTTTTCAGGATTTTCCATAGACATTCCTTTTCTAAAAAAGATTGCCCGATGATACCCCTTTCCGCTGAAAAGTGGATTAGGAAGAAATTATTACTAAAGAACAGCGCGGGCTTGCAAGCCCGCGCTGTTTTCATTACGCATTCACTTCCTGCTTTGAGTTTTTCTTTCTATTACTCGGTGTGATGGAACTGAATACGATCTTGTTCTCTTTCTCGTCCACATCCACAACCACTTCGGCGCCGTCTTTGAATTTCCCGCCGAGCAATTCCTTTGAAAGCGGACTCTCCACATATTTCTGGATTGCCCTGCGCAGCGGACGGGCGCCAAATGCCGGGTCGTAGCCTTCCTTCGCCAGCCACGAGCGCGCCGCATCAGTAAGTTGTACGGCAATGTTGTGGTCATTGAGGCGGTCTTGCACTTCCTTCATTTGCAAGATGACGATCTGTTCCATTTCCTCGATGGAGAGCGGCGAGAACATGATGATCTCGTCGATACGGTTGAGGAATTCGGGGCGGAAAGCCGCCTTGAGCGCCTTGTCGATCTTGTCGTGCGCTTCTCGCTCGGAACTATCTGCCTTGCCGGGCAAAAAGCCGAGGGTGCCACCCTTTCTCACATATTCGGTGCCCAGGTTCGAGGTCATGATAAGAACCGTGTTGCGGAAGTCGACCACATTGCCCTGACCATCGGTGAGGCGTCCATCATCCAGAATTTGCAGAAGGGCATTCCATACTTCGGGGTGGGCTTTTTCAATTTCATCGAAGAGCACCACGCGGTAGGGTCTGCGGCGGACGGCTTCGGTAAGCTGACCGCCTTCTTCGTAGCCGACGTATCCGGGAGGCGCGCCAAACAAGCGGCTGACCGTGTGCTGTTCGCGGTATTCCGACATGTCGATACGCACCATGGCGTCTTCATCATCGAACATAAACCACGCAAGGGCTTTGGCTAGCTCGGTCTTGCCCACACCGGAAGGACCGATGAAGATGAACGAACCGATCGGACGGGAGGGGTCTTTCAAACCGGAGCGAGCACGGCGGATGGCATCGGAGATGGCATGGATGGCTTCTTCCTGCCCAATGATACGCTCATGCAAACGCGCTTCCATGTGCAGAAGTTTTTCAGACTCGGTCTCGAGCATCTGCGTTACGGGAATACCCGTCCATTGATGAACCACCGCAGCGATGTCGTTCACATCCACCACTTCATCGAGGTGATGCTCGGCTTCCCATTGGTCGCGCTTGCCGTTGTATTCCTGGTCAAGACGCAGACGTTCAGCTTTCTTCTGCGCGGCGCGTTCGTAGTCACGTTCCAAACCGGCTTGTTCTTCCTCGGCAGCAAGTTTATCAATTTCAGTTTTCAATGCCTTCAGATCAGGCGGCATGGAATACAACGCCACGCGAAGTTTTGCGGCAGCCTCGTCCATCAGGTCGATGGCTTTATCAGGCAGGTGACGGTCGGTCACATAGCGTTCTGCAAGATGGGCGGCAGCTTCCAGCGCTTCATCTGAGAAGCGTACTTTATGATGCGCTTCATACCGGTCACGCAAGCCGTGCAGCATCTTGATGGTATCTTCCACGCTCGGCTCTTCCACATAGATCGGGGCAAAGCGGCGCTCGAGCGCGGCGTCTTTTTCGATGTGCTTGTGATATTCATCCAACGTGGTCGCGCCAATGGTCTGTAGCTCGCCGCGGGCAAGCGCGGGCTTGAGCATGTTGCTCGCATCCATCGCGCCCTGAGCCGCACCCGCACCAACGACTGTATGCAGTTCGTCGATCATCAGGATGACATCACCCTTCGCACGCTGGACTTCTTCCATCACAGCCTTGAGACGTTCTTCGAACTCGCCTCTAAATCTGGACCCGGCGATCATTGCACCCAAGTCGAGCGCCACTACGCGTTTGCCGGAGAGAATTTCCGGTACGTCGTTAGTAGCAATTTTCTGTGCCAAACCTTCGGCAATGGCGGTCTTACCCACGCCCGCTTCACCGATCAGAACGGGATTATTTTTGGTGCGACGCGAGAGGATCTGAATGAGACGCATGATCTCATTATCACGCCCAATGACCGGATCAAGTTTGCCTTCGCGGGCAAGTTGGGTGAGGTCACGCGAATATTTTTCGAGGGTGCGGTAACGGGTCTCAGCTTGCGGGTCGGTCACACGCTGTCCGCCGCGCAAATCTTGAATGGCATCGTAGACTCGGTCACGAGTCAGACCCGCAGATTCCAAAATCCGTGCCGCTGGCGTGTTGCGCTCAGTGAGGATCGCCAAAAAGATATGCTCGGTCGAGATGTATTCATCCTTGAGACGGTTGGCTTCCTCGTTGGCAAGGTCGATAATCCGCTTGACGCGGGGGGTGATGAATATCTGCCCGGCACCGCCACCAAAAATGTTCGCCTTGGGGCTGGCGCGCAGGGTGGCGTCGAGGCGCTCGGTCAATGCCTGAGCGCTGACATTCAATTTTTCCAAAATTTGGGGAATGACTCCGCCGGGCTGTTCGATCAGCGCCAGCAGAATATGTTCAGTATCAATTTGATTATGCCCGTAACGCTGGATGATCTCCGCGGCACGTTGGGCTGCCTCTTGGGCTCTCTCTGTAAATCGGTCAAATCGCATCATAGGGGTATCCTCCGGATGGACTACAGACTATCGACCGCAGACCATGACTTTATGGTCTATCGCCCAATGTCCATCGTCCACCCAATGCGGGCATTATAACAAACGCCGCATCGACGAAATGTCAACGCGGCATAAGAGGAGTGTTAGATTCCAGCCGTTGCAGGGCGGATCAGCTGCCAAAATCCCTGAAGAATGGACCATTGGCGGCAATGTACCAGATATCGATAGCCGCCATGACGAACACCACCAGATGGGTCATTCGGATCAACGGTAGGTTGACATCTGATGCCAGTCTATTCGAAGCGTAGTAGATGGTGAACACAAATGGAATATACAGCGTGTATAGGAAGCGAGGCAGGCTGGAAATGGGCGAGTACCAGACGCTCAAAAAGAAATAGGCTGAAAAATACAAAATAACGAACGCCCCTGCAAAAAAATGGCGTTTGAAAAATTGAACGCCCTGTTTCACATTGAGTGAGAAGACAAACACAAAGAAACCTGTCAGGAAAACCAGATAGTTGAAGAAGCCGTACTGATACTGCAGGTTTTCCGTCTGCCAGTGTAACCCATACTCGATCCGATCCCACATATCGGCAAGGCTGTGATCCTGGAAGTATTTCTCAGCCGGTGAGATGTCCTCACTCCAGACAGGTCCCTCGAGCGCTGCCTGGTAACTGTCATACCAGAGAAAATCATTGTTGATGTTATAGAAAAACTCGCCGTATAGTTTTTTACTCTCGATAATATAAGGGGAAATGACAAGTAGGAATGCAAGGAGAACCGCCATAAAATGAAGCAGGTTCAGTTTCACGCTGTCCCATATCACCTTCCACGAACGCTCCTTCTTCCAGAGAGGAAGATTTACTACAATCTCCTTCAGCACAAAGACCCCGGCAAATAATATAACAGCAGGCAGCACAGAGGCTTTGGTCAAATGAGCAATGCCAAGCACAATGCCCGCCCAAACGCCCAACTTCAAGGACGTCCGCACCAGCAACACACAAAGCAATACATACGCGGCAAACGCCCAGATGTAGTACAGCGCTTCCACAAGAACGTACCCCGACTTGTAAACATACAAGCCGAAGGCGACCATCAATGTGAGGGTCACCACCTGATAAAGCGGAAGATATCTCTTAACCAGAAACCACAAAAATACCAGCCCCGCCATAGACAGCACGACGTTCATACGCTTGGCGACCGGAAAAAATTCATCCATGGTCATGCCCGGTTTGTAGAATAAAGCCTGAATATAAGGGTAGATCGGCATCTGATTGCGCCAGCCCGAATAACGGAAACCGGTCTCGCGAACCTTGATCGCGAAATCCATAAATGCCTGCTCATCATCATTCGGCATGTAGGTGAGGTTGACCGTCTCTGCGTGCGCATTGCCCGCCAGATAATACTGCCAGCCAGCAAACAAAAAGATACCGGTAATAAACAAATACACCAGGAG
>JBAIYF010000263.1:0-2518 GCA_037916115.1 Anaerolineales bacterium | reverse complement strand
CATTCCAAAACGCATTGTTGTGACGGCATACCCAAAAATGCCCGAAGCCTTCACCGAAGCTGAAGCCATGTCTGCTTTTCTAAAGGAAAAAGGCATGGAGGCGCCAGTCGGCTCCTTGTATGACGAGGGTTTGCGCAAGCGGGTGAAGGAAGGCGAGTTCGACATGCTCATCGCTGTGGGTGGTGATGGCAGTGTGCTGCGGGCGGGACATTTATGCGCCCCATCGAACGTGCCCATTCTGGGTGTAAACCTGGGCAGGCTCGGCTTTCTCATTCAGATCGACCGCAAGGAATGGCGTGAGTACTTTGATCGGCTTTTCAAAGGCGAAGCGTGGATCGAGAACCGCATGATGCTGCGTGCCGAACATACCCGCGCCGGCGAAAAACTTGGTACTTCCCTTGCGCTAAACGAAGTTGTCGTCGGGCGCGGACAGTACCTGCGTCCTGTGCGCCTGACTGCATTTGTAGATACCCGCGAACTCTCCAGTTACGTTGCCGACGGGTTGATCGCTGCCACAGCCACAGGCTCCACTGCCTACGCTCTCGCCGCAGGAGGACCCATCCTCCCGCCAGAACTGCGCAACATTTTACTTGTGCCTATTGCTCCGCACCTTTCTGTAGACCGTGCCGTGGTGCTTTCTGAAGGCTCATCTGTGGAACTTATCGTCAAAAGCGAAAACGCCATTCTCAGCGTGGATGGTCAACCGCCTACCCCGTTAATGGAAGACGACCACGTAAATGTCACTGCCGCCGATGTAACAGCACGTTTTGTACGTTTTGGAAACCCGGGATATTTCTATCGAAATATCACCATGCACATAAATGAAAACTCTTCAGGATTTCCGCGATGACAGACTCCCTTGCCCCCACTTGTTATGCCCACCCGGGTCGTGAGACCACCCTGCGCTGTAAACGCTGCGACAGGCATATTTGCACATCCTGCGCTGTCGGCACCCCAACCGGTTATATGTGCAAGGATTGCATCAACGAGCGTAAAAAGGTGTTCGATACTGCGCTTTGGTACGACTATCTGATCGGTTTTGGCATCACCTTTGTCATGTCCCTGATCGCCAGTATTTTGGCGGGCTTTGCGGCAAGTTTTGTCGGCTTTTACATTATCTTCTTTGCGGCGGCGCTTGGCGGCGGGGCGGGGGTTCTTATTTCGAACATTACCCTGCGCGCCATCAACAAACGCCGTTCAAGGACGTTGTTCTACGCCTGTGCGGCGGGTGTGGCGCTCGGCGCACTGCCTGTAGCGATTGGTTTTTTCTTTATCAGCCCGTTCGCCGGGTTTGCCATCCTTGTATATGCCTTCATCACCACACCCGTCGTTTACCAGCGTGTTTCGGGAATTCAACTTTAGCCCATGCTTACCGAACTTCACATTCAAAACTTTGCCATTATCGACAAGCTCGACCTGCGTTTCGGTCCCGGCTTGATCATCCTCACCGGTGAGACCGGCGCAGGTAAATCCATTATTCTTGATGCGGTGGTCATGCTCATTGGCGGGAAAGCCGATACGACTTTCGTCCGCGCTGAATCAGACGCCGCATTTGTTGAGGGTGTGTTCCATCTCAAAGGTCCAGAACGCGAGGCGGTGCATGAAGTGCTGAATCGCGAAGAGTTGATGGATGATCCCGATTATGTGGTGCTGATGCGTGAAGTCCGCAAAGAGGGGCGTAGTGTGGCACGCATCAACGGGCGGACCGTGAACGTGGGCTTGCTCAAGGAGATCGGGGCGCTGCTGATCGATATTCACGGACAGGCAGAGCATCTCTCTCTTCTCGACCCGCGTGCTCATCTTGGTTTGCTCGACCGCTACGCCGATGTTTCCAAACCGCTCAACGAGTACCGCCAAACCTATCATTCCCTTTTGACCCTGCGCCACGAACTGAACGACCTGCGCAAGGCACAGTCTGACTCTGAACGCCGCATTGAGATGCTAACCTATCAAGTTGAAGAGATCGAAGATGCCAGGTTGAAAGCGGGCGAGGATGATGAATTGCGCAAGGAACGTGATCGCCTCGCCAATGCCGAGTCACTGGCTCAGAACGCACAGGAGGCGCTTGCCATCCTCGAAGAAGGTTCTCCCGAAACGCCCGCCGCTACGGATCTGATCGGTCAGGCGGCACAAGCTTTGGCGGCGCTGGCAAAGATCGACGCCGGACAGGCGGAGCTTTCCAATCAGGCAGAGGTGATGCTCGACACGCTTTCGGACATCATCCATGAATTGCGCAATTATCTTGAAGAGATCGAATTCAACCCCAAGCGTCTTGAGGATGTGGAGGAGCGCCTCGACCTCATTCATTCGCTCACACGCAAATATGGCGGCAGCATTCCAGCCGTCATTGCCTATGGTGCAGATGCAAAGAAGCAGCTCGAAACCATCACCGGCGCGGCAGACCGCATTGCCGAGCTTGAAATGCAGGAAGCCAAACTGCTCGATAAACTTTCCAAACAGGCGACAACCCTTTCAGGCAAGCGCAAGTCTGCCGCAGAGACCATGGGTAAGGGAATTG
>JBAIYF010000262.1:0-3196 GCA_037916115.1 Anaerolineales bacterium | reverse complement strand
ATAGAGGAGAGATTAATTATGATGTCCACTGAGTCACAACCCAAACGTTATCATCCCGTCCATGTCACCTTGCATTGGCTGACCGCATTGCTGGTGTTCATGCCGCTGTTGTTTGGCTTTTTTGTGTTTGCACGCACGCCTGATGCCCAGGAAGCTCAAATGCTCGGTATGCACAAGTGGACCGGGATCATTTTAGGTCTCGTTATCATTGCCCGTATTGTCACCCGCTTCGTTTTCAAACGCCCAGCCCCGGCGGATGCCGGACACCCTGTTTTGAATTGGATCGGCAGCATCGTCCATTTTCTCCTATATGCAGGCGTTTTTGCCATGCTCTTCACAGGCGATTCTCTCGATGAAGCCTATGGCTTGGAAAATATCATGGCGGGTAACGGCAGTATGCCTGAGAATCTTTTTGTCTATCCCGAAAGAATGATCCACGGAAATGCGGCTTACATCATCGCGGCGTTGATCGCTTTGCACATCGGCGCAGCGTTGTATCATCAGTTCGTCCGCAAGGATAATTTGCTGTCTCGCATGTGGTACGGGAAGTAAAAAAAATGTTGAGTTCATTATGCGGGTAAGTGCTATGCTCCCCGTTTCAAAAATCGCCTTGTTAATACAAGGCGATTTTTTTATTTAGGCACTATCTGAGGATATAACTTCAAATGTCGGCACGGGAGCACTTCTACCGCGTACATCAATAGTGCCGATCGGTTTGGTCGAATATTTGCCTTCAATGGCTTTCATGGTTTCCGGTCCTATCAATAGCCGGTTCGGACGGGCGAAGGCTTGCATGCGGCTGGCAGTGTTGACGGTGTCTCCAAGGACATTGAACTCGGTCCGTGCCCCAACGCCAATGTATCCGACCATGGCGGGACCAGTGTTCACAGAGACACCGATCACCAGTTTGCCGCCCTCAAAGGCATAATCATTCTTTTTGATCTGGGCAAGAATGTTCAGCCCCGCTTGTACTGCGCGTATTTCCTGTGGAACTACCGTCTGCGATGACGTGGAGACGAATGCCGCCATGATACCGTCACCCATGTATTTAATCACCCCGCCGTATCGAAAGATTATGCTGGTAACGTCCTGATAGTAACGCGTCAGCAGTGCGGCAAAGGCTTTTGAGCCAAGCCGTTCGGCGATACTGGTGGAACTGGCAATATCCGAAAATAGGATGGTCGCTTTCTGCTCCACCAATTCAGGCAATCTGCCGGTGGCAAGGTAATCTTTTAGCAGGTAATCCACTTCGAGCGGGGAGACGAAGCGCAATAGCAACTCGCGCATCCGTTCCTGGTCGCGGCTTTTTTCCAACAGATGCAGGCGGTTCAGGGTCAGGGCGGTTTGATGACTGATCGCCACTGCCAGCCCAAGATCACGTTGGGTGAAGGGTGGCGAATTCGGTTTGCGGCTCATTCCGATCAGCCCTTGGACTTTGTCGCCTTCCGTAATGGGAATGTACATGGACTGTGTGGTGATTTCCACGGTGCGATGTTGGATGGACTTCAGCGCACTCGTATCTTGCAGAGTGGAAAACTCACTGGCAAGCAGCACGCGCACTGCATCGAGGATCAAGATGCGCCTGATCTGAATAACGACTTCCTTCAGCATGGATGGAATATCCATTACTGAATTTAGTTTTTGTGCCACCTCGTCAAGCAGAACAGCATGTTCATCCAGCGACTCGAGTACGATCTCACGTGTAAAAAAATGAGTGCCCATGACAGACTGACGCGGTTCGCCGCTTTCATTGCTGACATGCAGCACAGCCCTGCCAATACGGATGTTATCGCCGCTCTTCAAATCGATCGGCGCCGAAATACGCTTGCGGTTGACGTATGTGCCGTTAGTGCTGTTCAGGTCGTGGATGGTGATGGTGTCTTTGATGTTGTCCCACAAGATTTCCGCGTGCTGGCGTGAGGCGGATGAATCCTGTAGTGCGATGGTGTTTTGAGAGGTGCGCCCAATGGAAGTCGCGCCGGGTTTCAATTCCACCCAGTAGGCGTCCCGCTCAGGTTCGTTGACATTCATGCGCCACATAATGCTTAGTTTACACTCGATTATTTTTATTCGGATGGACTTCCCTGAAAATGTTCAGAGATTGTAAAGCATGCCCTGCCAACAAAAAGGTCGCGCCTCAAACGCGACCTTTGACCTGCTACAACACCCTGAGCACATTCCTCCCCGCCGCGCCGCTGACTCCCCCCCCGCCGTGGACTCCGCTGCCGCAGAGATAAAGGTTATCGATGGGCGTCTTGTGGTTCGACCAGCCCGGTATCGGGCGCATGAAGAGGAATTGATCGAGCATGAGTTGACCATGGTTGAGGTCGCCTTCGGTAAGACCGTAGGTGGATTCCATATCTTGGGGTGTAATCAATTTGTGATTTACGATTGACGATTTTAGATTGGGGAAGTGTTCCGCCAAGGTGGCAATTGCCAACTTTTCAATCTTCTCGCCTTCCACTTTCCACTCACTGTTCTTCAAAGCATATGGCGCAAATTGGAAATGGATACTAACCACATTGCCCGATGTGGTGACTTCCAAATATGGCTTCTCGGAGATCTCGCCGTACTTGCTCGCGTCGTAGGCTTTTTCGAGGTACTTGATGGACGGGGCGAGGACGACTGTCCCTTCGGGGATGCCGTGATTGCCATTGGTCTGCAAATGAAGTTTCGCCACCGAGCCGCGCATTTTGATGGATTGGGTGTGCCAGACGAATTCAGGCGGCAACTCGCGCGGACCGACCAGTTTGAGCAGAGTATGCTTCGGGTCAGCCGCGGAGAGGATGACGTTGGCAGAAATCTCTTCGCCGTTTGCCAGCACAACACCTTTTGCCACCTGTCCTTCCACTCGGATGCTCGTTACTTCTGCTTCGGTTCTAATCTCACCACCGAAGGCTTTCACGGCGTTGGCTAAAGCGGTTGTGATCTCGCCCGCCTTGCCGACATTCTTATGAGCAAGCCCGCCGCGATTCATCCAGTTGTGGATGAGGGTGTAGCCAGTGCCTGCGGACATGGGTCCAAGGGTGGAACCGTGAATGGCAACTGCGGAAATAGCAGCTTTCACAATTTCAGATTCAAAATACTCTTCCACAAGTTCCTGCGCGGTCATCGGCAGGGCGCGGATGAAGTTGAGCATGTCTTTGCGACCGGCGAGTTTTAATTCGAGACCCCATTCGAGCAAGCCATAGCCTTC
>JBAIYF010000261.1:0-8826 GCA_037916115.1 Anaerolineales bacterium | reverse complement strand
GAAAACGATCCTTTCTGGAAAAGCCTGGCATGGGGAAATTGTTAACCGCCATAAGAATGGTTCTCTTTTTATAGAAGAAACCACCATTGCCCCGGTGCAAGACTCGGACGGGAAAATAATCAACTTTATTGGAGTTAAGCAGGATATCACTACCCGTAAAGAGAGTGAGAAAGAACGACAGAAATTGATTCGTGATCTTGGTGAACGCGTTAAGGAATTGACGGCGTTGCATCAGGCGGCCCGGTTGCTGCAAAATGTGAACATTTCTGAAGAAGAAGCGATGCATGGAGTGGTGATGCTTATTCCGCCCGCCATGCAGTATTCCAGGATTGCTGCTGCGCGGATTATTGTGGGCAGCCGAGCTTTTACGACAGAGGGCTTTAGGGAAACACCCTGGATGCTCGATAGGACTTTCACACTTCCCAGCGGGGAGGCGGGCAGAATTCAGGTTGTTTATCTTGAACAAGTTCCTGCCGAAGCGGTGGGTCCGTTCCTGTACGAAGAGCAGGAATTGCTTGATACATTGATCGAAAGACTTCAATCGTCGTTGATCCGTCGTTCGATGGAAAATGACCTGCGCAAAAGAGCTGAAATGCTTTCAAGCCTGGTTGAAGCCGGGAATGCCTTGAGCGAGATCCCAACTATACAGCAGGTTTATACGATCGTTCATCATTACATCAGCAGTTCCATGCCGTGTGACTTTCTGATCCTTTCTTCATTTGATAGATTGACTGAAACGATCTCTTGCAAATACATGCATTCCTCCGAAGGTCCGCAGGATGTTTCGCACTTCCCGCCTGTCCCATTGGAACCGCCCGGGCAGGGAACTCAAAGCCGGGTGATCCATAGCGGAGAGCCGCTTTTGTTGTCAGATTATCAAGCTGCTGTAAAAACGGCGAACACGAACATATACTTTGACGAGCATGCAGAGATCGTGGATGCCCCTTCGGATACCGAGGAGGATATTCCCCGCTCAGCGATCATTGTGCCATTAAGAGTGCAGGGTGCGGTGGCGGGGGCGCTTCAGGTTATGTCCTTTAAGAAGGATACTTACACAGATGAGAACCTTCAGTTCGTTGAGGCGCTTGCTTTTCATATTTCGGCAGCGTTGTCGAATGCGGCTCTCATTTCAAATCTGGAGGAGCGAATCCGCCAGCGTACGGCAGAGGTGCAAGACCTGTATGATAAAGCCCCGATCGGGTATCACTCACTGGATGAAGACGGGCGGATCGTCACGATCAACCAGACACAATTGGATTGGCTGGGGTATACGTATGATGAGATAGTTGGTCACCCTATTGCTGAATTTTTGACGCCCGAATCTTGGGATAAATTCAAGTCTTTGTTTCCGGTCTTTAAGAGAGCTGGCAGGCTCTTTGATGTGGATATCGATTTCCTTTGCAAGGACGGTTCCATTTTGCCAACTCTGATGAACGCCGTTGCCATCATGGATTCGTATGGCAATTATCTGATGAGCCGTTCTACGGTGATGGATAATACCGAGCGAAAAAATGCCGAGATCGCACTTAAGCAGAGTGAAAAGACCTATCGCGCCTTATTCGAAAGTTCGAACGATGCCATATTCCTGATTGGGCTGGACCACACCATTCTTAATGCCAATGCGAATTGTTCCAGCCTTTTGGGCTATGCCACCCGGGAGTTGATAGGGAAAAACACAAGTGAAATGATCGTCCCTGATGAGCTGGACGATGCCAATGAGAAGACCGACAGTCTCCTCACTGGCGAAATTCTGCCGGTATATGAACGAAGGTTGATCCGAAAAGATGGCAGTGTGATTGAAGTGGAAGTGAACCTGTCTCTGGTTCGGGATGAGGAAGGCAAGCCAAAATTCATTCAAAGTGTGATCCGCGAAATTACAGCGCGCAAACAGGCTGAAAATGCCCTGCGTGAAAGTGAGGAGCAGAATCGCCTGCTCTTCGAAGAGGCGCCTGACGCAGTTGTGCTGTTCAACCGAAATGGCAGGGTGGTGAGAGTGAACCACTCCTTTGAAACTCTGACGGGAGTTGACAGCAGTGTTATCGTTGGTAGTATGATCACAAATATTGGTATTTTGCCGCAGGATCTTGTAAGGGCTTTATCGGTAAATGCAATGGATGCATTCGAAAACAAGGGACATTCCGCACATCTTGAATTTCAGCTCAGTCACGCCAGCGGCGGCAAACGTTATATCAGTACACGCATCTATTCCCTTAACCTGCACGGTGAGCCGCATTACCTTGCCTCTCTGCACGATATCACCATCAACAAGCAGGCAGAGGAAACCCTGCGGCTTGCCAATGCCGAAATGCAGCGGGCGCTGCGCCTGAAGGATGAATTCCTCGCCAATATGAGCCACGAATTACGGACCCCGCTTAATGCTGTGCTTGGCATTACCGAAAGCCTGATCGAGCAGGTGACTGGTCCGCTGAATGACAAACAACAAAAATACCTGCAAACTGTCCTGGAAAGTGCGCAGCATTTGTTGGACTTGATCAATGATATCCTCGACCTCGCCAAAGTGAACGCCGGGCGCATTGACCTTGAAATAACCGAATTCCCTGTCCAATCGGTTGCCGAGTCCAGTCTGCGGATGATCCGTCAGCTGGCGCTCAAGAAAAGAATAAACGTTAATCTAAAGATCGAAGAGGATGTCCATACCATACAGGCAGACGAACGCCGCTTAAAGCAAATCTTGGTCAACCTTTTGGGCAACGCGGTCAAATTTACGCAGGATGGAGGGCAGATGGGGCTCCATATCTATTGCGACAATGTTAATCACACCATGAGTTTTTCTGTTTGGGATACCGGCATTGGCATCCGCACTGAAGACATTCAACATCTCTTCAAACCTTTTGTGCAGTTGGATGCCGGGCTCTCGCGCGGCACCCAGGGAACGGGGCTAGGTCTTACACTTGTCAGCCAATTGGCACGCCTGCATGGCGGCAGGGTTTCAGTGGAAAGTGAGCCAGGCAAGGGATCACGCTTTACAGTCATTCTTCCCTGTAAGTCCGAACACCTGGCAGTTCCACAGGTTGAAAAGGGAGATTTCTCCGATATGCAGCCTGTTGCACCTGATGGAAAAGACGCGCCAGTTGTTCTCCTCGTGGAAGATACAGAAGCCGTCTCTGGGCTTGTTCGCGACTACTTAATGATTCATGGATACCAGGTCATCACCGCAAAAGACGGGCTTGAAGGACTTGAAAAAGCGAGAAACAATAAACCCGATCTTGTCCTTATGGATGTGATGATGCCCGAAATGGACGGCTATGAATCCACTCGGCGCATCCGCATGGAACCCGGGCTTGCCCGCGTGCCGATCATTGCCCTTACTGCACTTGCCATGCCCGGAGACCGCGAACGTTGCATTGCCTCGGGTATGACCGATTACCTCAGCAAACCGGTCAGGTTGAAAGAACTGCTTGCCCTGATCGGAAAATACATTACCCTGGAACATAGAGATGAACAGCAAAATCCTGATCGTGGATGATACCTATGCAAGCCGTGAAACCCTTGAAACGCTTTTGCAGCCACAGGGCTATAAACTTATCATGGCAGAGAACGGGCTTCAGGCATTAGACCTGGCTGCGAAAACTCAACCGGACCTGATCCTGTTGGACGTGATGATGCCTGGAATGGATGGCTTTGAGGTC
Source organism: Anaerolineales bacterium (assembly GCA_037916115.1). Classification (GTDB taxonomy): domain Bacteria; phylum Chloroflexota; class Anaerolineae; order Anaerolineales; family Villigracilaceae; genus Villigracilis. The sequence goes on along the minus strand of JBAIYF010000261.1, from coordinate 5,176 downwards.
TGTCGCCGCCTCCGTGCCACGCCCGGGCTTGCAGAGGTGCCCATCATCATTATCACTGCTCTGGATGATAATTCGCTGCTCCTTGAAGGTCTCGAATCTGGTGCCGATGACTTTGTCACCAAACCGTTCAATCGCCATGAATTAAGCGCGCGCGTTCGCACCATTACACGCCTTAACCGCTTTCGCACCATGCTCGAACAGCGTGAAAGCCTGCGGACCATGGCGGAACGACTTCTGACCGCTCACGAAGAAGAACGCGCGTATGTGTCGGGCTTGCTGCACGATGAGCTTGGACAGATGCTCACAGCCGAGCTTATGGACATTCGCGACCTTCAATCGACCCCGAATGTCTCACCCGAAAAACTATTTGCCCGCCTTGAAAGTCTATATGCCCAGACACAGGAAATTTCAACAAAGATCCGAAATATTGCACACGAACTACGCCCATCTGTTTTGGATACGTTGGGGCTGAAATCTGCTCTCCAGGCACATTGCTCGAAATTCTCAAATAACAGTCACCTGCCCGTCCACACGGATATTGATGATGCTCTGGATGACCTTCTGCCTGATGTGCAAAAGATCATCATTTACCGAACCTTGCAGGAAGCGTTGAACAATATCCTCAAACACGCAGGCGCAACCCAGGCGTGGGTGGAATTGAGCAGCGAAGACGGCAGAGTTACCCTGACCATACAGGACGATGGAAGCGGCTTCCCTGATGGCAGTACCACAGGCGGGATAGGCATTACAACCATGCGGGAACGATTATCAATGGTGGGTGGGGCGCTTCAATTACGGAATGGCAAAAATGGCGGAGCGATCCTGGAAGCGACTCTGCCGGGAAGAACGAATGAAATTGCCAATATTGCAGGTAAAAAATGATACAGATCTTGATCGCTGAAGACCACCTTGTTGTTCGGGCGGGAATCCGCGCGCTTCTTGAAAAAACGCCCGGCTTCAAAATAGTGGGTGAGGCCTCCAATGGGGTTGAAGCCGTGGAACTGACGGAAAGACTCGACCCCGATATCCTGGTCATGGATATCATGATGCCGCGGATGAATGGCATTCAGGCTGCTGAACAAATTCGTTCCCGCAAACTTCGCACAAAAATATTGCTTCTTTCCATGTATACAGATGAAGCGCTGGTCTATCAGGCGCTCCAAAGCGGTATCAACGGATACGTGCTCAAATCCTCTGCCAGTGATGAGTTGGAGACTGCCATCCGTGAAGTTGCAGGTGGGGGAAAATTTCTAAGCAGCATGGTCTCAGAGATTGCCCTGGAAAGCGCCCATAAACCGTACACCAACCTTGAGGAACGCGATCTGCTTGCAAGTTTGTCGCCGCGTGAAAAGGAGATCATGCAATTAGTTGCCGAAGAGTATACGAGTGTAGAGATCGCCGAAACCCTGACCATCAGCGTGAAAACCGTGGAGAAACATCGTTCAAACCTGATGGAAAAACTGCACGTTCGCAGCCTTGCAGGGCTGGTCCGTTTGGCAGTTAAGTTTCGGTTGGTGGATGGCGAATAAATGCGAACGTTGTTTTTTAGGAGATTCTCATGAGCCATACTATTCAAAGTGACTCCAGACCGCATGCCCCCGTTATTCTGATCGCTGATGATGAACCTTCAGTACGGCAGGTGATCGAGTCTGTGCTGGGCGATCAGGGCTATGAATTGCAATTCGCATCGCATGGCAAGGAATGTCTGAAGAAGGCGGAAGAACTCAAGCCTGACCTGATTCTGCTGGATATCATGATGCCCGAAATGGACGGGATACAAGTTTGTCAGGCACTTCGCAAGAACAGGGATCTTGCAAATACACCCGTTGTCATGCTCACCGCCCTGAATGACCGTGATATTCGCATTGCCAGCCTGGATGCCGGTGCAGACGACTTCTTTTCCAAGCCGTTTGACAGGGCTGAACTGCGCGCCCGTGTACGCTCCATTACCCGGCTCAACAAATACCGATTGTTATATGAACGTAATCAGATGTTCTCCTGGATAAGCGAAAAGTCCAGCGATGGATATCTTTTGGTGCAAAGTAACGATCAGGTTGTTTATGCCAACCCGCGGGCACGCTTCTACCTGGGTATGGACCTGGACTCGAATGCGCCCATAAAAAGCACCTTTATGGAGATCATCAAACAGCAATACACCCCCCAGCCATTTGACGCATGGGATGGCTGGCCCTCCACCAGGAATATTCAAGAGATGCCGATCCGTTATCTTGTCCGCCCGGAGTCGAACACAACCCATGAATTCTGGCTTGAAGCATCCATTTTTGAGGTTCCAAAAGACTCATCAGGTACAACCATAATTCGTCTACGTGATGTCACCGCTGACGTTTTGACCCGTCGTAATACCCGCAGTTTTGGCGAAGCGATTGCCCACAAACTGCGTACACCTATTGCGCATATGGTTTCCAGTTTGGACCTGCTCAACAAACATGTGGAGAAATTATCCCCAAAGGAAATTCAAGACCTGTCTTCAACGGCATTTTCAGGCGCAAAGCGGCTGCATGAAACGGTTAACAGGATACTTGAATACACATCCATTTACACGAATGTTGATAAGCCCGTCGGGTTTGATTTGTCGGGTCTTAATGCATTGGTTCTAAGGACTGCCGAAGAAAAGGATATTACGAATATCCGCCTTCTACTGCATGATAAACTGCAGCATGTAAAAGTGATGCTCCCTGTCAGTTCAATGGAAGTATTGCTGTGGGAAATACTGGGTAATTCCAAAAAGTTCCACCCTGTGGGAACCCCTTCTGTAGAAGTTCGGGTGTTCCCAGGGAAGGATAACACTGTGATTTTTCAATTCGTCGATGATGGGATTTTTTTATCCCCCCGGCAGTTGACTACGGCATGGGTGCCATATTTTCAGGGAGAAAAAGATTTCACAGGCGAAGCCCCGGGGATGGGATTGGGGCTTGCAACGGTCAATACCATTGTCTGGAGTGTGGGTGGTACCAGCCAGATCGCCAATAGAAAAGATGCTCCAGGCGTGGTTGTTCAATTTAATATTCCTGCTGTAAACAAGGATTAGAGGTGACCATGACTGAAAGCTTAAGCAGAATTCTGATCGTCGATGATGATGATGCGGGGCGCTCAGCCCTCATATCGATTCTTGAGGCGGATAACTATGAATTGATAGAAGCCAGGAACGGCTTTCAAGCCATTGAAAAGGCAAACGAGACCCACCCCGATATCATCCTTATGGACGTCATGATGCCCGAAATGGACGGGTTCGAGACGTGTCGACGCATTCGCAGCCAGAGCGAGATCGCTGAAATTCCCATCCTTTTTCTCACTGCGCTGGATGATCGTCAGTCCCTGCTAAGGGGATTGGAGTCCGGGGCAGATGACTTCCTCACCAAGCCGCCAGACCGCCTCGAACTTCGTGCAAGGCTGTTGACCATTACCAGGCTTAATCGCTACCGAAAACTATTGAATGAGCGCACCAACCTGGAAGAAGCCCATAAAATGCTGTTGGCTGCCTACGATAAAACTATCGAAGGTTGGTCGCGCGCCATGGATTTACGGGATAAGGAAACCGAGGGGCATACCCAGCGGGTGACCGAGATGACGGCAGAACTTGCCAGGCACTTTGGCATTGAAGGGGAAATGCTGATGCACATTCGTCGCGGGGCACTCCTGCACGACATGGGAAAGCTCGGTATACCCGATTCTGTACTCTTGAAAACGGATAAACTCAATGAGCAGGAGTGGGAGTTGATGAAGCAACACCCGCAAATGGCGTATGACATGCTCCACCAGATCGATTATTTGCGCCCTGCACTCGAAATTCCCCTTTACCATCATGAAAAATGGGATGGCTCAGGCTATCCTCGTGGGCTTAAAGGGGAGGAGATTCCACTTGCGGCCCGCCTCTTTGCTATTGTGGATGTGTGGGATGCGTTGACATCGGACCGACCCTACCGTGCGGCATGGAGCAGGGAGAAAACCCTGGCATACATTCGTGAACAGTCTGGTCGGCATTTCGACCCACAGGTTGTAGAAGCCTTCGATCAGTTGGTTGCAGCGGGTATCATTCCGCCAATCACCCATCAAGGGTGATGTATTTCTTCCTCGGATTGATTCCCACCAGCCCTGAAAAGGCATTCTGTATTGCCTGCATATCAGTTTCAATATCGTCCGTCAGGTGATAGACCTGGCCTACTTGCATGGTTTTTTTCTTGCTGTCCACCTTTGCCATCACAATGGGAACCCCTGCACCCTTGGCAATGTGATAAAACCCACGCTTCCATTCCTTCACCTGATACCGTGTTCCCTCCGGCGCAATGGTCAGGACGAATCGCTCCGAATTCTTGTAGGCATCCACCATCTGATCCACCAGCCCGGTATTCTTTTTCCGATCCACAGGAATACCCCCGCACCAGTAAAAGAACCAGCCAAACGGGCTGCGGAATAATTCCGCCTTACCCATATAGCGGACATTTGCCTTCAGTTTGAATATCACCCCCATAAAAAGGAGAAAATCCCAGTTCGAGGTGTGCGGCGCACCGATAATGAGATATTTTGGAAGATCGGGTAGTTTCCCTTCCACACGCCAACCAAGCAGGCGCATGATCGTATTGCTTATTAAGCGGAGAATGGGGCTGATGATGGGGGTGTTGAATATGGTCATGGGTGGATTCTATCTCTAAATAGGAAACCCCGAAACTGAAAAAAGCCACGCCAGCCCTGCCTGCAGATTTCACTTATTCCAATTCCCCCCAAAGTACTAAACAAATATGAAACTTTATGGCACCTTTTCCTGTCAAAGCCTGTGTAAGTAATTTATTCGGTATTTTGAAAGGAATTGAACCATGAAACTATCCATTCAGGGCGTCAGCAAACGATACTCCAGCAAGGTCTGGGGTTTGCAAAAATTCGATCTCGAACTCGGACCGGGCATTCTCGGTTTGCTCGGCCCCAACGGCGCGGGCAAGTCCACGTTGATGAACATTCTCGCAACCATCACCCACCCTACCGAAGGCAAGGTCTTGTGGAATGGCGTGGACATCACCCGCAACCCAGAGGAATTGCGCCGTGTGCTTGGCTATTTGCCGCAGTCGTTCGGTGTGTACCCCAATTTAAGCGCACAGGAATTTTTGGAATACATGGCAGCCGTCAAAGGCTTGAGCCCGCAGACCGCGCGCCAACGCATCGA
>JBAIYF010000260.1:0-2754 GCA_037916115.1 Anaerolineales bacterium | reverse complement strand
TGAGATCAATGAAAAATACACAGTAGACAGCCTCGCAATCGTTGGGCATGAGCCGTATCTCTCCACCCTGGTCAGTTTGCTCACTGCGGGCGGATCTCCCATTGAAATGACCTTTAAGAAGGGTGGGGTTTGCTGGCTTTCCATCGATGACCTGCGTCACGCCCGCCAAGCCACGCTTGAATGGCTGCTCACCCCTGGTGTGCTGGTAGAGATCGGTGACCAATAACCATTTACCATAACGCAAATCCCATTTAACATTAGCCGCATTATGACCGACCCCATCGATCTGGCTTCTCCCTCCTTATATATCAACCGTGAACTCAGTCTGCTGGAATTTCAACGCCGTGTGCTCGAAGAAGCCCGCGACGAAGAAAATCCACTGCTCGAACGCGTGAAATTCCTCGCCATCCTCGGTTCTAATATGGATGAGTTCTTCATGGTGCGTGTTTCAGGCATCCGCAAACAAGTGGAAGCCAATATCATGAAACTTTCGGAGGATGGGCTCACCCCGCGTGAGGAGCTTGCCGTCATCCGCAAGACGGCACAGGAACTGATGCAGGAAGCACAACAATGTTTTCAGCGTAAACTCCTGCCCAAATTGGATAAAGAGGGCATTCATGTCCTTGAATATTCCAAACTGTCCAAAACACAAAAAGAGCGTGCTGATAAGTATTTCAAAGATGTGGTCTACCCCGTCCTTACGCCGTTGGCGCTCGACCCTGGGCATCCCTTCCCGCATATTTCAAATCTAAGCCTCAATCTTGCCATCGTCATCCGCGATAAAAAAGGGAATGAGAAATTCGCCCGCCTCAAAGTGCCAGATACCCTGCCGCGCTTCATTCCAATTAAACGTTCTTCAGGCGGCGAACGCAAAGACGGCACGATTCCCCACCATCATTACTTCGTCTGGCTCGACCAGGTCATTGCCGCCAACCTCAACGACCTTTTCCCCGGTTTGGAAGTGGTAGCCGCCTATCCCTTCCGCATTGTGCGTGATGCCGATATCGAGATCCAGGAACTCGAAGCCGACGATTTGCTGGAAACCATGCAAGCCAACATCCGCAAACGAAAATTCGGGTCTGTTGTGCAGGTGGCGATCCATGAGACGATGCCGCAGGAGATGCGTGACCTGCTGGTGGATAACCTTGAAGTCAATCATAATGATGTGTACGTCCTACCGCCCCCTTTGGGATTGGTCAACTTGTGGCAGATCTATAACAGTGTTGAACGGTATGACCTGAAAGATAAACCATACGTTCAGCGCACTCCCAAGCCGCTGCGTAAACTCGAAGCAACCAATAATCTCTTTGATGTGATCCGTAACGAGAACATCATCTTCCACCATCCCTACGAGTCCTTTGCCCCCGTTGTAGACTTTCTCTACACCGCTGCGCGCGACCCGCATGTTCTTGCCATCAAGCAGACGGTCTATCGTGTCGGTTCCAACTCACCGGTTGTAGAAGCTCTGCTCGAAGCCGCCGAACGTGGAAAGCAGGTGGCAGTGCTCATGGAACTCAAAGCCCGCTTCGACGAAGAATCCAACATTGGTTGGGCGCGCAGATTGGAAGATGCTGGCGTACATGTTGTGTATGGTCTGGTTGGATTGAAGACCCATTGCAAGGTCACCATGGTTGTCCGCAAGGAAGGGGAAGGCATTCGCCGCTACCTGCATCTTGCCACCGGTAATTACAATGCCGTCACATCACGCATTTATGAAGACCTTGGCATGTTCACCTGCGATGAAGATATGGGCGCCGATGCTACTGACCTGTTCAACTACCTCACCGGCTATTCCACTAAGAAGAGTTACAAGAAATTACTGGTTGCGCCTGTCAATTTACGTGAACAAATGCAAGGTCTGATCCAACGCGAGATCTCACATGCCAAAGCTGGAAACAAAGCCCGCCTGATACTTAAGATGAACTCGCTCGTGGATACGGAAATGATCCAGCTTTTGTATCAAGCCTCGCAGGCGGGCGTTAAGGTGGATTTGTTCATCCGCGGTATGTGTTGTTTACGACCGGGTATCAAAGGTGTCAGCGAGAATATTCGGGTGGTCAGCATTGTGGGGCGTTATCTCGAACACAGCCGCATCTATTATTTTCAGAACAATGGCGATGATGAGGTCTACATGGGCAGCGCCGACCTGATGCCGCGCAACCTCAACCATCGTGTCGAGGTTGTCTTTCCGGTGGAGGATAAATCGCAGGTCAAATTCCTGCGCGATAAGATCCTTGGTGCGTATTTGAAAGATAACACTCGGGCACGTATTTTGCAGCCAGATGGCAAGTATCAACGCGCCAAGCCCGCTTCAGACGAAAAGCCATTCGATGTGCAAGCCCACCTGATGGGTGAGTAAACCATAACCTGATGTTAACAATCGCTGGCAGTAATTTTCATATAATCAGTCATCTCTCGCATACAGGTATCCCATGGAAATGAATGTTAGTGAATTGAAAAACAACATCACCTTGATCACCCTGCAAGGAAAGCTTGATATTACAGGCGTCAACCAGATCGAAACAAAGTTTGCGGGTTACTGTTCAGGTGAGAACGCCCGCATTCTTGTCGATATGTCTGGTGTGGATTATCTAGCCTCGATCGGGATCCGACTTTTATTGACCAACGCAAAATCGCTTCGTACCCGCAATGGCAAAATGGCATTGCTCTCACCCACCAACGATGTTATGAACGTCCTTGAGATCACCGATATTCTGGCGATCATTCCTGTATATTCCAATCTTGAGTCTGCAG
>JBAIYF010000259.1:0-2328 GCA_037916115.1 Anaerolineales bacterium | reverse complement strand
ATTGTGTTTTGCCGCATAATTGAGCGCATCTTCGCGGGAGCGGATTTCCCACTCGCGCCACGGAGCGATGATCTTGAGTCGCGGGTCGAGTGCCATCACAGTGAGTTCAAAACGCACCTGATCATTGCCTTTGCCTGTCGCGCCGTGAGCGATCGCATCCGCGCCGGTCTGATGTGCCACTTCAACGAGATGTTTTGCAATAAGAGGACGGGCAACCGACGTGCCCAATAAATACTTGTGTTCATATACCGCCCCTGCCTTGAGCATCGGAAAAAGATACTCACTGACAAATTCTTCCTTCATGTCGTGAATCACAAATTCACTCGCGCCGCTCTTGATGGCTTTCTCTTTCAGCCCAGCCAGATCTTCATCCCCCTGCCCCACATCGGCACAGAAACAAACGACCTCACAACCGTAGTTCTCTTTCAACCACGGCACGATCACGGATGTATCCAATCCGCCTGAGTAGGCCAATACAACTTTCTTGACACTAGGTTTTGACTTTGGACTCATTTTTACTCCTTGAATTTGGAAAATAAAAACAGCCCTCCAAGAAGGAGGGCTGTTTGGGTTGACTTGTGACTATGTGTGTCTAGTTCACGATTGCGTTCGCACCGTCAAAACCAAAAATACCCAACCTTCTTTGGGAAGTGGGCTTGGTACGACGGGTACGAGGCAGAACGAACAGGGTGAACATTTCGCGCAATTCTACTACCGATGCCAAATGCGTCAATGGTTATATGTCATCAATTTTGATTTTGCCCTTGACGCATCCCAACCACTCGCATAGAATACCGCCCAACATGAACACGGCTCACTTCTATATGACCATGACCACTACTACCTCCGGTTGTCACCGCGAGGCGTTAGTGCTTGGGAAGAAGTAACCGAACACAGGTTATCTCAAAACACACAACGCCTCGCAAAACGCGGGGCGTTTTTGTTTACCTTATCACAGGAGAATCATATGCAGAAAACGCTGGTCATGAAATTTGGAGGAACATCCGTCGGGTCTGCGGATGCGCTCAAGAACGCCACCCAGATCATCCGCGATGCAAAAGAGGATTGGGACCGAGTCGTCGTGGTAACGTCCGCCATGTCTGGCGTGACAAACCTGCTATTAGACTCTGCCGCTTCCGCTTCGCACGGGCGGGTTGATTCACTGCCCCAAACCGAATCCACGCTGAGAGAGAAACACTTCGCCGCCATCGATGCTCTCATCCATGATGAAGCATTGCGCGAACAGACCAAAGCCGAGATCAACGCGCTCATCCTCTCGCTCGTGGACTTATGCAAAGCCATTGCCGTGCTCGGAGAAGCCAGCCCGCGCGCGATGGATACGGTCGCCTCGCTTGGCGAGCGCATGAGCGTGCGCCTGCTTGCCGCCGTTGTGCATGATGCGGGCATCCCCGCTCACGGTATTGAATCGACCGAGTTCGTCGTCACCAATGCCAATTTTCAGAATGCCCATCCCGATTTCAAAGGCACAACCGAAAAGACCCGCGCCAAGCTCAATCCCCTGCTTGATCAAAACATCGTTCCCATCACCACCGGCTTCATTGGTGCCACACCCGAAGGCGCCATCACTACGCTTGGGCGCGGCGGCTCCGATTACTCGGCTGCGATCATTGGCGCTGTCCTCCCCGCCGATGATGTCTGGATCTGGACCGACGTGGACGGCGTGATGACCACCGATCCGCGCATTGTGCCACAAGCGGTGACGCTTCCCGAGATCAGCTATAACGAGATCGCCGAGCTCGCCTATTATGGTGCGAAGGTTCTGCACCCCAAGACCATTCGCCCAGTGTTGGATGCAGGCATTGGCTTGCGGATTTGCAACACGTTCAATCCCAGCCATCCTGGCACACGCCTAATTCCCAGCGTGAAAAACAATGGCAAAGTGGAAGGGAAGGTCATCAAAGCCGTGACGGCTATCCGCAAGCAGAGACTCATCACCATTGAGGGGCGCGGCATGCTGGGCGTGCCCGGTGTAGCGGCGCGCGCATTCGGAGCGGTGGCATCCACCGGCACGAGCGTTCCGCTCATTACGCAGGCATCGTCAGAACAGTCCATTTGTTTTGCCGTACCTTCAGAACTCGCCCCCACCGTGCTCACCGCTCTCGAAAAAACCTTTGCCCGTGAGATCGCTGAAGAGGACATTGACCGGGTTTGGTCCACACAAGATATTTCCATCGTGACCATTGTGGGCGCAGGTATGCGACACACGCCCGGCATCGCGGGTAGAGTGTTCAGCCAACTGGGCAACAACAGCGTGAACGTTCTTGCCATCGCACAGGGCTCATCGGAAGTGTCCATTTCACTGGTGGT
>JBAIYF010000258.1:0-9562 GCA_037916115.1 Anaerolineales bacterium | reverse complement strand
GCGCCTGACTGAGCAAGGCGCGCAAATTGGAAGCGAAGACTTGAATGGCGTGGTTGTCGGCGCCTTCGCCTTTTTCACGGCGCACATCACGTTCGATAGCGGGCAGGAGCAAACGCTCGGCGCAATCTTGAATGGCGAGCGCGAGTTGGTCGGCGAATGGACTGAGAATATCCTGCTCATATTCCGATTGAATGGCGTCGAGCCAGTCGCGTTCGGGAATATCCACGCGGACTTTCAACACGCCTTCTTTTTCGCCGCGCGTGATGGCAAGAATTTGATGGGGGAGCAAACGGTCGACACGGGTGGTGAAGTCGTAATAGCTTTCGTACACGCGCTTTTCATCGACGGCATCTTCGATCTTTTTGGAATAGACCGTGGAAAACTTGAGCGCCTTCTCGCGCAGCGTCGAGCGAACGTTGGCATTATCGCTGATGGTTTCGGCGACGATATCACGCGCACCTTGCAGGGCTTCTTCAATGCTGGTCACTTGGTCGTTGAGGAATTTGGAGGCGAGTTTTTCCAGCGAACCAGAGCCTTGCTTGAGGATAAGGTCTGCTAGAGGCTCCAGTCCCTTTTCGCGGGCGACCATGGCACGGGTGCGGCGCTTCTTTTTATAGGGCGCGTACAGGTCTTCGAGCGCGGTCATGGTGGCGGCGGCTTCGATGGCGGCACGGAGTTCGTCAGTCAGTTTGCCCTGCTCTTCAATCGAAGCGAGGATGGCGGCGCGGCGTTCGTCCAACCCGCGCAGGCGGGTCAGTTCGTCGGCAATGATGCGAATCTGCTCGTCGTCGAGTGAACCGGTCATTTCTTTGCGGTAGCGGGCAATGAAGGGGACGGTATTGCCATCATCCAGTAATTGGATAACGGCATCCACCTGAGAGGGCTTAACACGGAGTGCGGATGCGATGATTTCAAAGTGAGACATGAGCGCGATTTTATCATGGGCTTTGGGTAGGTCATCAACGATGAAAGTTGGGGATGATAAAACAAAAGTCATCGTATAGAGCCACATCCTGCCGCTCACATTCTTCAAGCCGATTTGTGACGTGTGGGATAAAAATATAGAATAAGCAGTTAAAACCTACAGGTAAGGTTTTGATGATGAACTTGTTTCTGCCATTCTTGAAGGTAGTTGTTAGAATGACTGCCGTGAAAAAGTTGTCAAGTTGGGGACAGCGCTACAAAACGCCATGTGTAGAATGTCTTTGGTGATGCCCGGCGGACGAACAAATAAAGTCTGCCTGAGAACTGCTGAACATTTCTCCAGTATCAACCTGGGGAATCAGATGGACATCATCAGCAAAGAGCGTTAAGAATGAAAAACCTCTGAACAGGTTGTTCAGAGGTTTTGTGCCTCGAAAATTACTTGAGGCGGTCCCGACGGGATTCGAACCCGCGATCTCGGCCTTGACAGGGCCGCATGTTAGGCCGCTACACCACGAGACCAATTAGTTAAGCGGGCAGTAGTTTACCACGATGAAAACAACATGTCAATACGAAATTTGCCAATTGATAAACAGTCAATGTAATTATGTATGATTAAGGAATCTCAAGAATAAATACGAGTTTTTTTGCCTTGCCCTTTTGTAAACTATGTGCCATTAAACTTGACACAATGAAAGCCATGTTCTAAAATTGCATTAATATAGTTAAATCCAATTGCGTCAAAAAATGATGTAATTAATCCCCGTGGAGGGTTGGCTTGTCAAAAAATCGCACACAGCAAATGGTGGACCGCCTGCGTGAATTGCAGGCTTCTTCGCCGGATATTGAGGCATCAGCGATCGTCAGTGTGGATGGCTTGAGTATTGCTTCTGCACTACCGCAGGGCGTGGAAGAAGATCGCGTATCTGCCATGTCAGCTGCCATGCTATCACTCGGCGAACGAATTGCAGGAGAACTGGGACGCGGATCGCTTGAGCAGGTATATATTAAAGGCCTGAAAGGCTACGTGGTCCTTATATCTGTGGGGGAAGAGGCGGTTCTTACTGCCCTTGTACGTGAACAGGCCAGGCTTGGCCTGATCTTCCTTGACATGCGACGCGCCGCTGAAGATCTGGCGAAGTTGATTTAATGGAGTCATTATGAGTCCCATCCAAAAAGCTGGTCTGTACTATCCCAACAAGTTTGGTCTAATCACCATAAAATCACTTGAAGAAGTGATGGGCAAGAACGGTTTGAACGCCATTCTGAATCTTGGCGGATTAAGTAACTATATTGAAAACTACCCCCCTGATAATTTAGATAAGGGTTTTGATTTTGCAGAACTTTCTGCCATTGGTTCAGCCCTTGAAGAAATGTATGGTCCTCGTGGCGGTCGTGGATTGGCCTTGCGAGCCGGGCGCGCGACCTTTGCGGATGCGCTTCGCAACTTTGGTGCATTGGCTGGCGCTGCGGACCTAGCCTTTGTCGTCCTCCCGCTTCAGTCCAAGCTTCGTATTGGTCTTCCTGCATTTGCCAAGATATTCACCCAATTGAGCGATCAGCAGACCACAGTGGAGGAAAAAGATACCGAGTGGGTGTGGACCATCCATAAATGTCCCTGTTGTTGGGGGCGTACTGGTGTCGATAAGCCCGTCTGTTTTATTGCTACCGGATTGCTTCAGGAAAGCCTTAAGTGGGTTTCTGGCGGCAATGAGTTTCGCGTAAACGAATCCAAGTGTATTGGAATGGGTGATCCAGTTTGCGAGTTTATTGTTCAAAAAGAGCCGATTTCTTAATCTGAATATCAAGGCAAACCCCGAGCATGGCAGAGACAAAGCCGAAGATCCTCATTGTAGAAGATGACCCTGATGTAGCAGAAATGCTGACAGCTTATTTCCGTTCGCAGGAATATGAAGTTTTCACTGTTAACTGGGGGGAGGATGGTGTTCGGTCTGCCTTGCAAGTAGGCCCGGATCTGGCAATTTTAGATATTCGTCTGCCTGATATTGATGGTTATGAAGTTGCTCGCCGCATGCGCTCTGACCGGCGCACCGCGGATATCCCCATCATTTTTCTTACAGAGAAACGTGACCGTGCCGATAAACTTCAGGGTTTGGAACTAGGTGCCGATGACTACATTACCAAGCCATTTGATGTACAAGAGTTGCGGCTACGGGTTCGTAATGCTCTTAAGCGTGTAAGCCAGGGTTCACTTACAAACCCCGTTACAGGTCTTCCTGAAGGCACATTGGTGGACGAAAAGCTCTCCGAAGTGCTTGGCAAGGACGGCTCTTCGGTGTTGTTCGTTTCCATAGAAAATATGAGTGTGTTCCGGGAAGCGTACGGTTTTGTAGCGTCTGACGATGTATTGCGCGCGGTCAGCTTGATGATCGTGAATACCATGCGGGAATTTAGCCGTCCTGAGGATTTTCTTGGACATGTCAGTGCAACTGAGTTTGTGCTGGTGGTTCCACCTTCAAACCTTGCTGCCCTTAGTGAGAAGCTGCGTTCACGTCTTGACCAATCAGTGGAATATTTTTATCCGATTAAAGATCGCGAGCAGGCTGGAAAGCGTTCGGATCGGTTAAGTGCCCGTTTAGTTGAGGTCCAATCTTTAAAAGGATACACCGGCGGGGTGGAAGAATTCAAAACCGAGTTGGTCAACTCTAAACCATAAGGTTAAATTTTGCGGATCACGATAGTTATTCCAACTTATAACGAAGCGGAGAACCTGCCCAAACTGGTCTCCGCTTTATTTTCGCTTCCCCTTGATGTCAATATTCTTATTGTTGATGATAATAGCCCGGACGGTACCGGTGATCTGGCTGAGGGGTTTTCCAAGGAATACCCGGGGAGGATTGATGTGTTGCATCGCCCTGGGAAAATGGGTTTGCGTTCTGCATACCTGAATGGATTTCAGAAACTATTTGATGGGGATGCTCAAGCCATTGTCCAGATGGATGCGGATTTTTCTCATGACCCGGCTGTGCTTGTGGAAATGTCCAAACTTCTTGAATCGAACGATATTGTGCTTGGTTCCCGTTATGTTTCAGGGGGTTCAGTGGATAAGAAGTGGCCCATCTGGCGTAAATGGCTTTCGGCGTTCGGGAATTTCTATGCCCGTACAATTCTTGGATTGCCGCTTCGCGATGTGACGACTGGCTATCGTATGTGGCGTAGTGATGCGCTGAGGCAAATGCCTTTTGAAAGGATACAGGCAACGGGATACATTTTTCTTGTTGAGATGATCTATCTTGCTCATTGTCTGGAGTTCAAGATTGGGGAAACACCCATTTACTTTGCCGATCGCCGTTTTGGAAAATCCAAAATGTCTTTCAAAATTCAGGTGGAAGCTGCTTTGCGTATATGGCAGGTGCTTTGGAATTACCGCGACTTGCGCAAGGCGGGCAGGCAGGCAAGAATATAAGCCCCTTCCTCAAACTCACCGCATCTGATAAAATACCGCCCGCAAGCCGAACGATAAAACCACCCCTCGGCGACCTGTCGAGGGATTTTTGTGCCTATCACCCGAAAGAGAAATTATGATTGAACGAACAGACCTGAGAAACATTGCCATCATTGCCCACGTTGACCACGGTAAGACCACCCTGGTGGACGGACTTTTGCGCCAATCGCATACTTTCCGTGAAAACCAACATATTGAAGAACGCGTTATGGACTCGAACGATCTTGAGCGTGAACGCGGTATCACCATTCTTGCCAAGAACACAGCCATAAACCTTGTGGATCCGGTCACCAATCAGCCGGTAAAGATCAATATTGTGGACACGCCCGGACACGCCGACTTTGGCGGCGAAGTGGAACGTGTGATGAATATGGTTGATGGTGTACTTTTGTTGGTAGATGCGGCAGAAGGTCCCATGCCGCAGACCCGCTTTGTTCTCAAGAAGGCGCTTCAAATGGGGCATAAAGCCATCGTAGTGATCAATAAAGTTGATCGCAAGGATGCTGAACCTGAGCGTGTATTGAATGAGACCTTTGACTTGTTTATTGAACTCGGCGCGACCGAGGAGCAGGCGGACTTTCCAGTGATCTACGCAGTGGGTGTTCAACAGCGTGCCGGGCTGACTCCTGAGTTGGGTCCCGACCTGCAACCTTTGTTCGATACAATCCTTCGCCATGTCCCTGCCCCTAAAGTAGACCTCGATGCTCCTTTGCAAATGCTTGTCACAACCCTTGGTTATGATGATTATCGCGGTGTGACCGCTGTGGGACGTGTCTTTGCTGGTAAGATCAAGGCGGGGCAAAAACTGGCTCGCATCAAGCTGGATGGGACCATCCTCCCTGAAACAGCGCGTTATCTTTATACATTTAAGGGGTTGAATAAAAGTGAAGTTGAGGAATCAGTTGCAGGAGATATCATCTCCCTTGCTGGTCTGAATGATATTGCCATCGGCGAAACCCTTGCCGATCCTGCCAATCCGATTGCTTTGCCGTCTATCAAAGTGGAAGAGCCGACGGTACGTATGACGTTCGGGGTAAATACATCCCCGTTTTCAGGCAAAGAAGGCAAGTGGGGTACTTCACGAAAATTGCGAGAGAGACTGAACGAAGAACTTCGGACCAATGTTTCCTTGCGTGTGGCAGATACAGACTCAGCCGAAAACTTCCTTGTTTCCGGTCGTGGCGAGCTGCATCTTGGTATTCTTATCGAAACCATGCGGCGTGAAGGGTATGAATTTCAGGTCTCACGTCCCGAAGTGATCTATCACAAGGCAGATGATGGCGTGTTGCTGGAGCCGTATGAAGAAGTTCATATTGAGACCAGCAATGAGACCGTCGGCGCAGTGGTGGAAATGCTTGGCGGGCGTAGAGGTCAAATGATGGAGATGCAAGACTCGGGTCAAGGTACGACGCGCATGGTGTATGTCGTTCCTACGCGTGGCTTGCTTGGTTTCCGTTATCAATTTCTTACATCCACCCGTGGCGCTGGCGTGATGAATACCATCTTCCATGGCTATGAAGAATTGGCTGGTCCCATGAACACACGCCAGAGCGGCTCATTGGTGGCTTGGGAGCCAGGTACGACCACTGCCTATGCTTTGAAGTCTGCAGAAGAGCGCGGCACCCTTTTTGTCGGTCCCGGTGTGGATGTATATGAAGGCATGGTGGTTGGGGAAAATGCCCGTGCGGGAGACCTCTCTGTCAATGTTTGCAAGAAAAAGCATTTGACCAATATGCGTGCCTCCCGCGCGGATATGGAAATTCGCCTCACTCCACCCCGACAGATGTCTTTGGATGAGGCAATCGAATACCTCGCCGACGACGAATTGCTTGAGGTAACGCCTGTTGCCTTCCGAATTCGCAAACGTATACTCAATACGGAAGAACGAGGTAAGCAGGTAAAAAAGGCGAAGGAACAGTTTGGAGAAGAATAATAAAAAAGCCGCGCTTTTATGCGCGGCTTTTTTATTTGTATTTGATCAGCAGCCCATGGAAATGGATTTGCTTTGACTCTGTCCAGCACCGTTAAACGCGATAATAATGTACCCAACGGTCTGGCCAGATAGCAGGGTAATAGTCTCCTTATACTGTGTAGTATTGGCGGAGAGTTCTGCGACCACTGTGTCATTGCGGACGATACGATACCCAGCTTCGTCTTCCTGATCAGCCCAGATGAGCGTGATCTGTGCTTCATTGGTTTCGAAATTACAGGAAATATCCCATTTTTGCACACTCACTCCTTCAGGGGCTTCGGCTTTGGGTGTGGGCGGTGCTGTAACGGTGGGAACGGCACTGATGTTTCCAGCAGGAGTTACGAATTCGCCTGCCACCCAGCATGGACCAGCATCCGTTTGCACGATCCAATAATTGGGTGGGAAAAAGCCGATGATCTCGACAGAAAATCCGGGTGTGATTTGGGTGATACGTTCGTAGTTAACGCCAGGTCCGGTTCGGCAGTTGGTTACATCCTCAAAACTGGCAAAGGGTTTCTCACTAGATTCCTGCGTGGTGGTTGCTTGTGCTTCAGCAGCAGTTGGGGTGGCAAGCGCAGGTTGACTGTTGGTGAGGGCTGCTTCCACTGTCATGGCGGCAGCAGTGGTTACAGCCTCGGGGGAGGTATCGGGAGCGCAAGCCGATAGAAACAAAATACTGACCGTTGCTATAGATAAGATACGTTTCATGTTTTTACTCACCATCCCCATCGAGCCAGGTTTCCATATAGGGTTTTTCCATTTCTGCCGCCTGCTTTGTAAGATGCAGCGGGTGGAAGGTATCCACCATGACGGCGAGTTCCTGCGTTTCAGTTTTGCCAATGCTGGCTTCTGTCATGCCGGGTTGGGGTCCATGCGGCAAACCGAAGGGGTGCAGACTGATGTCTGATCGGTCGATTCCTTTGCGAGACATGAAATTGCCCTCGGCATAGTAAATGACTTCATCCGATTGGATATTGGAATGATTGTATGGAGCAGGAATCCCTTCGGGGTGGTAATCGAACAGGCGCGGCACAAATGAGCAGACTACAAAATTGTGCGCGTCAAACGTTTGGTGGACGGGCGGCGGCTGGTGAATGCGCCCTGTAATAGGCTCAAAGTCCTCGATGTTGAATATCCATGGGTAGAGATACCCATCCCAGCCGATGACATCATGTGGATGATAGTCCAGAATGTGCTGCGAGATGCGGTCACGCACTTTGATGCGGACTTCGAACTCGCCGCGTTCGGTGTGGGTTTCGAGCGTTTCCGGTGTGCGGATGTCGCGTTCGCAGTATGGGGCATGTTCAAGCAATTGCCCATAATGGTTGCGGTAACGTTTGGGCGGTTCGATCTGGCTGGGGTTTTCTATGGTGAAGAATTTTGTTTCCTCATTCAACTCCATTTGCCAGGTGGTGCCAAAGGGGATCACAATATAATCCCCTTTTCGAAAAGGCAGGATGCCGAACTGTGAATATAGGGTGCCGCTGCCATCATGCACCCACCAGGTCTCGTAAGCTTGTGAGTTGCGATAGAAGAAATTCATTTTGCCTTTGGGGGCGCGCGAGACGCCAAGGATGACGTCGTTGTTTCCGAGTAGGGGAATTCTCCCGGTAACAGGGTCAGCCCCGAGCGGGGTTTGAGCCGTCTTCAATGCCCGGTGGCGGATGGGACCAAAATCTACATATTCGGGTTTGGCGGGTCCGAGGTCTTTTGTCGCCTTCACGCGCGGCGGCAGGAAGTGATGATACAGAATGGATTGGAGTGACGAGAAACCTTCCAACCCCATCACTTCTTCGCGATAGAGTTTTCCATCCGGTTTCTTGAATTGGGTATGGCGCTTATGTGGGATCTTTCCCATTTGTTTATAAAAAGGCATGTGGGTCTCCTTATTTTTCAGTGATTGTGATCGACGCGATCATTTCATCCACCGCGGTGAGGGATGGCACGAATTCATCTGGTGCGGCGCTGTTGATACGCTCGTTTACAGCTTGATAATGTGCGTTGAATTCTTCTTCTGTCATTTGAATGGGTTGGTTGAGAAATTCATTGAGGAAGGGCGCTTCAACAGGCAGGATGAGCGAAACGAAATATTTTCCATCTGTGGTCATGCCTTGGTACATCAAGGTTAGCTCGGTGCTTTTTAATGGAAGCGGAATAAAACCGGATGTGGCATAAAGAAAACGATATCCATTGCCATTTTGAAACACAGCTTGTTGAACTCTTGTGCTTACATTCAATGCCGGCGCGCCGCTTAACGGGAAGTCTGTACGCTGGTCGATTTGTCCGTTCATAACAGCGTTGAGTTTTTCGATGATGCCTGCTTGCAATGCATCAACTTCATCAGTTCGGAAGACACGAATTCCGCTGACGCGGTGATCTTCCACTCCGCCGGTATAAGCGGTGAACAGGATGCGCGCATGCTGCGGATACGGCAATTCGGTTGGACCATAATTTTCGTACACGGGCACTGTGCTGTTGCTAAAACCCTGACTCATTCCCTCAGCATAGTTGAAGCTGACTGAAATACCCATTTCATCGAACGTGATGACGTTCTGCGCCTCATTCTGGACTTCGGGACTCATCGCTGTTTCTGTGATTGTTGCCTCGGCTGAAGGCTCCTCTGCAGGTGCGCTGACGCCGAGGTTACATCCCGATAATATCAATATGGAGAGCACTGTTGCTAAAGTTGAAATTCTAGTTTTCGGGCTCATAAACTACAACACTTTCCTGTTCATTTGGGTCGTTGCGGGCAACCACGGCAATGACTTGCTCTGTGTTGCTCAAGTTGACGGGCTGATGCGGCAGGTTGGGCGGAATGAAGAGAAAATCTCCAGCCTGGTTAATGGACGAATGCTCAAGATTTTTTCCGTAGCGCGTTTCGGCTTTGCCTTCGATGATGTAGATGACGGTTTCAAATCCATCATGATAATGCGCCACTGCTTTCCCGCCCGGCGGGATGACCACCAAGTGCATGCACAGGTGCTTGGACCCGGCGGTCTTGGCGGAGATACCTTCGAAGTTGGGCAGTTGTTGCTTTGTGAGATGTGTCCCTTGCGGGCGAACGGTAATGACTTGGTCGGTCATGAGGCTCCTATTGAACGAGTATGGATTGGATGAGCGCATCCAGCACGGGGATGGACGGGGTGAATTGGTCAGCTGGGGTTTGGTTAAGTTTATTGGTGATCGCTTCGTTATACTGG